>NZ_RPSE01000079.1:0-20693 GCF_003949955.1 Streptomyces sp. WAC05292 | reverse complement strand
CACGGGTGCGGGGGAGGGGCGCGTCATGGGGGACTGGCACGGCGGTGTGCTGATCGGGTTCGACCTGGAGACGACCGGGACGGAGCCGGGGGAGTCCCGGATCGTCACGGCCGCGGTCGTCGAGGTGCGGGCCGGCGAGGTGCTCGGGCGGCGCTGCTGGCTCGCGGACCCGGGGATACCGATCCCGCAGCAGGCCGCCGCCATCCACGGGATCAGCACGGAGCGGGCCGTCGCGGAGGGCCGCCCGGCGCGCGAGGTCGCCGAGGAGGTCGCCGGGGCGCTCGTCGGCCACTGGCGGCGGGGCGCCGTCGTCGTCGCCTACAACGCCGCGTTCGACCTGACCCTGCTCTCCGCCGAACTGGCCCGGTACGGGCTGCCGTCGCTCGCCGAGCGGCTCGGCGGCCCGGCGACCGGCCCGGTCGTCGACCCCCTCACCATCGACCGGGCGGTGGACCGCTACCGCCGGGGCAAGCGGACCCTGGAGGCCGCGTGCGCGGTGTACGGGGTGGTCCTGGACCGCGCGCACGACGCCGGGGCCGACGCCCTGGCGGCGGTGGAGGTGGCCCGCGCGATAGCCGCCCGGCACCCGCAGGTCGCCGCCCTCAGCCCGGACGCGCTGCACGCCCGGCAGGGCGCCTGGCACGAGCGCTGGGCCCGCGACTTCCAGTCCTACCTGCGCCGCCAGGGTGCCCCGGACGCGGTGGTCGACCCGGCGTGGCCGCTGCGCGGCGCGGTCCCCGCCCCGGCCTGACGCCGGCGGGCGCGGGTGCCGCCGCGCCGGTGGCGCGGTGTCAGAAGGCGTGCCAGCGGGCGGCGGTGTCGCCGGCCCGGAGGGAGGCCACCCGGTGGCGGAACTCGGCCAGGGCCCGGGGGTTGGCCGGGGCGTGCTGGGCCACCCAGGCGCAGCTGGCGGTCTCGCGGGCGCCGCGCAGGACCGCGCAGCCCTCCCAGTCGCGTACGTCCCACCCGTACGCGGCGGTGAACTCGCCGTACGCCGCGTCGGGGAGGCCGTACCGGTCGCGGGAGAGGGCCATCACCACCAGGTCGTGCTCGCGCAGGTCGGCGGAGACGGTCTCCAGGTCGACGAGGACCGGGCCGTCCGGGCCGGCGTGCACGTTGCGCGGCAGGGCGTCGCCGTGGATCGGGCCCGGCGGGAGGCAGGGGGTGAGGGCCGCCGCCGCGTCGGCGTAGGCGTCGCGGCGGGACCGCAGGAAGGCGGCGTCCGCGGGATCGACCGCGTCCCCGGCGAGCCGCAGCCAGCGCTCGACGCCGCCGAGCAGGTCCCGTGCGGGCAGGGCGAAGGGCGGTGCGGGCAGGGCGTGGAGCTGCCGCAGCAGTCGCGCGAGGTCGGCGGGGCCGGCCGGGCGGACCGCGTCCGGCAGCCGGTGCCACACGGTGACGGGGTGTCCGGCGACCAGCCGCGCCACGGGCTCCGCGGCCCGGACGGCCGGGATCCCGGCCTGCTCCAGCCAGGCCGCCACGGCGAGCTCCCGCTCTGCCCGCTGCAGCAGGGCCGCCTCGCGGCCGACCTTGACCACCAGGCCGCCCGTGCGGAAGACCGCGTTCTCGCCGAGCGCCAGCAGGGCCGGCTCCCCGGTGAACCCCGCCGCGTCCAACACGTCCCGGGCCAGCGCCTCGTCCATGCGGTGCCGTCGTCCCTCTCGCATCCCGCCGGCCGCCGTGCGCGGGGCCGGTCCGGCGGCCCAGTCTCGCACGCCCCGCCCCGGGGTCCGTGCGCGAAAACGGTTGAACGAGACGTCTCGTCTCGCTATGGTGGGTGCATGACCGCAGCGAAGCCCGCCCACATCGCCATGTTCTCCATCGCCGCCCACGGCCACGTCAATCCCAGCATCGAGGTGATCCGGGAGCTCGTCGCGCGCGGCCACCGCGTCAGCTACGCCATCCCCGCGTCCTTCGCGGAGAAGGTCGCCGAGACCGGCGCCACCCCCGTCGTGTGGACCTCCACCCTCCCCACCGACGACGAGCCCGAGGCCTGGGGCACCGAACTCATCGACAACATCGAGCCCTTCCTGGACGACGCGGTCCAGGCCCTGCCCCAGCTCGCCGCCGCGTTCGAAGGAGACGAGCCGGACCTGGTCCTGCACGACATCACCTCCTACCCGGCGCGCGTCCTGGCCCGCCGGTGGGGCGTCCCCGCCGTCTCCCTCTCCCCGAACCTGGTCGCCTGGGAGGGATACGAGGAGGAGGTGGCGGCCCCGATGACCGCCGAGCTGCGCGCCTCCGAGCGCGGGCGCGCGTACTACGCCCGCTTCTCCGCCTGGCTCGCCGAGAACGGCATCGACGAGCACCCCGACCGGTTCGTCGGCCGGCCCCGCCGCAGCATCGTGCTGATCCCGCGCGCCCTCCAGCCGCACGCGGACCGCGTCGACCCCGCCGTCCACACCTTCGTCGGCGCCTGCCAGGGCGACCGCACCGCTGAGGGCACCTGGCAGCGCCCGGAGGCCGCCGCCGGCAAGAAGGTGCTGCTCGTCTCGCTCGGCTCGACGTTCACCCGGCAGCCCGGCTTCTACCGGGCCTGCATCGAAGCCTTCGGGGACCTCCCCGACTGGCACGTCGTCCTCCAGATCGGCAGGTTCACCGACCCCGCCGACCTCGGCGGCGTCCCCGCGAACGTCGAGGTGCACCGCTGGGTGCCCCAGCTGGACGTCCTCCGGCAGGCCGACGCCTTCATCACCCACGCCGGCGCCGGCGGCAGCCAGGAGGGCCTCGCCACCGCGACCCCGATGGTCGCCGTCCCGCAGGCCGTCGACCAGTTCGGCAACGCCGACATGCTCCGGTCGCTGGGCGTCGCCCGGCACGTCCCCATGGACGAGGCGGACGCCGCCACCCTGCGGGAGGCCGTGCTCGCGCTGGTCGCGGACCCGGAGGTCGCCGCCCGCGCCGAGGCGGTCCGCGCCGAGATGGCAGCCGAGGGAGGAACCCGGCGCGCCGCCGACCTGATCGAGACTATCGTTCGAGGATGACCACCCGGACGGCGAAGAAGCCGTCGAACACCGCGTACGCCGCCCTGCTCCGCGGGGTCAACGTCGGAGGCAGCCGCAAGGTGCCCATGGCCGAGCTCCGCGAGGTCCTCGAAGGCCTCGGCCACGAGGCCGTCCGCACCTACCTCCAGAGCGGGAACGCCGTATTCACCAGCGCGCGGACCGACGCCGACGGGCTGGCCCGCGAACTGGAGCAGGCCATCCAGGCCCGCTTCGGCTTCGCGGTCGCCTGCCTCGTCCTCGACGGCGCCCGGCTGCGCGCCGTCGCAGATGCCTGCCCCTTCCCGGCCGCGGAGCTGGAGGGGAAGCAGCTGCACGCGACGTTCCTGTCGAAGCAGCCCGACGCCTCCCGGTTCGACGGGATCGACCGGGAGGCCCACCTCCCCGAGGAGTTCCGCCTCGGCGACCGGGTCCTCTACCTGTACGCCCCCGAGGGGCTCGGGCGCTCCAAGCTGGCGGAGGCCCTCGCCCGGCCCGCCCTCCTGCGGGGCATCGACGCGACGACCCGCAACTGGAACACGGTCGTGAAGCTCGTCGAGATGACATCCGCCTGACGGCCGCCGCCGGGTGGCGGCCGGACGCCCGGCGCGGGCCGGGCCCCGTCAGTCCCAGTCGATGTCGGCGAGGCCCTCCAGCGGGGCCCGCACCGCCGCCGACTCCGGCACCGCCACGGTCTCCGCGGCCGCCACCGCCGCGCCGAACCGGATCCCCGTCCGGCTCTCGACCTCGCCCACCGTGACCTGGAACACCCGGAACTCGTCCAGGTCGAGGGCCTCCGTCAGCACCAGGTCCTGTGTCAGCAGGAACGCCTTCGCCTTCAGAGCGCCCCGGTCGCCGTAGACGAGCACCTTCCAGAACTCGCGCGGTATCCGCACCCCGCGGAAGAGCCGGTCGTCGTCGTGGAACACCGGCCCGCCGAACGCGGTCACCCGCAGCCCGTCGACCCCCACCTCCTCGAACACCGCGTCCTCCAGGCGGCCCCAGACGCCGTCCCGCGGGCTCTGGTTGAAATCGTCCATCTGCGGAGTGATGTTGGTGTAGAAGAACGAGTCCCGGTTCGCCTGCCGGGCCTCCTCCAGCGGCCCCCACACCAGGTCGGCGCGGCGGGCGACGTGCCCGCGGTCCAGCCGGTTCGGCCTGCCGTCACGGTCCCGGTACAGCTCGTTGTCCACCTGCGCCGACGCCGGCAGCCGCGGGTCCAGGCGGAAGCGGATCCCGCGCCGGTCCAGCCGCTTCAGACTGCCGCCGTCGATGTTCCACCCCACCCACCGAGCGAACCGCCGGGAACCGCTCAGCGCCAGCGAGAAATGGGTGTACGGGACGACCTCGGAGCCGTCCAGCAGGACCGCGTCGTCCTTGACCTGCGGATCCAGGGCCGGCGGGGGCACAGCCACCGCCAGGAACCCCGGGTCGTAGCCTGCGGCGAGCCCGGACTCCGGGCCGAGCGGCCGGGGCGGGGCGGGTGCGTGGTTCGTGGCAGCCATCGTCAGGCTCCCTTCGCACAGGGAGTTCGGACGCGGGAAGCCCCGCCGGACCCCGCCGGGAAGGAGGCGCGGGGCCCCGCGGCGGACGGTCCGGGCGCACACCGGCGGGGGCTTCCCGCGCCGCGCGTGCACTTCCAGCGTACGGCGGCCACGGGCCGGGCGCGCCGGGAACTCCCCAGGCCGCACAGCCGACATGGGTGGTTGCGGCGTCAACCTCCCGGCCCGCGGCCGCAGTCCGGAGCGGCGGGCCCGAGCGGGGGGCCGGAGCAGCGGGGCGGACCAGGGGCCCGGACCAGGGGCCCGGAGCACAACCTTCCGGGGACCGCGTCGCACGGTGCCCGGCCGGTGTGCCAGGCTTCCCCGTCATGCGCTACATCATCATCGGCGCCGGTGCCATCGGCGCGACCATCGGCGGACGGCTCGCGGAAGCGGGCAGCGAGGTCGTCCTCGTCGCGCGCGGCGCGCACCGGGAGGCCCTCGCGGCGGACGGCCTGCGGCTCACCACGGCGGACGGGCCGCGGGTGCACCGGCTGCCCGTCGTCACCGGCCCGGCCGAACTCGGCGAACTGCGGCCCGACGACGTCCTGCTGCTCGCCGTCAAGACGCAGGACGCGATCGCCGCCCTCGACACCTGGGGCGCCGCCGAGGTCGCCGGCGGGGGCACCGCCGCGCAGCGGCTGCCCGTCCTGTGCGCGCAGAACGGCGTCGAGAGCGAGCGCCTCGCCCTGCGGCGCTTCGCCCGCGTGTACGGGGTGTGCGTGTGGCTGCCCGCCACCTTCACCGAGCCCGGCGCCGTGAGCGCGCTGTGCGCGCCGCTGACCGGCATCCTGCACCTCGGGCTCGCCGCGGGCGGTGCGGACGCGCGGGCCCGGCGGATCTCGGCGGACCTGGAGCGGGCGGGTTTCGGCGCGCCCGTCGTCACGGACGTGATGCGGTGGAAGTACGCCAAGCTGCTGGGCAACCTCGGCAACGCCGTCCAGGCCGCGACCGGCCCCGACCCCGACCCGGCCAAGGCCGCCCTGGTGCTGCGGGCCCGGCGCGAAGGGCGGGAGGCCCTCCTGGCGGCGGGCATCCCGTACGCCTCCGACGCCGAGGAGGCGGAGGCGCGCGAGGGGAAGGTCCGGCAGCCGGACGCGGTGCGCGGCGGATCGTCCTGGCAGTCCCTGTACCGGGGCACGGGCACGATCGAGGCGGACTACCTCAACGGGGAGGTGTGCCTGCTCGGCCGGCTGCACGGGGTGCCGACGCCGGTGAACGAGACGCTGCGGCACGCGGCGAACATCTTCGCCCGGGAAGGCCTCCCGCCCGGCTCGATGTCGATCGCCGACCTGACGGCGCTGGCCGACGAGGCCGCCGCCCGCGCATAGGCGCGGCGCGGGTGGGGGGCCGACGGGATTCGAACCCGCGGGGCCCGGCGCCAGGTCCGGCTGCCGGCACCGCTCGACCGCGGTGCGGGGGACCTCCCGCACCGCGGGCTGCAATGGCCCGCTCTGCCACAACCCCCCACCCTGCGGGCCCGCGCGCGGACCGCGGCCCCACGCGACGCGGCGGCGGCGATGTCCCGCCCCGGAATTTCCGCGGGCGGCCGCCTACGCCGACAGCCGGTGCGCGCGGCCGCCCGCGGCCGCCGCCCCGTCGTAGCGGGCCAGCAGCAGCCGGGCCACCTCGGGGGCCGCGCCGAGCACGCCGGCCAGGACGTCCGCGCCGGCCTCCGCGGCGCCGGCCGCGATCCGGTCCGGCAGCCGCCCGGGGGCGATCACGTACGGGGCCACCGCGACGCGCCGCACCCCCTCGGCGCGCAGGGCCCGTACGGCGTCCTCCGTACGGGGAAGAGCGGCGGAGGCGAACGCAGGCCGCACGGCGCACCAACCGGTGTGCCGCCACTCCCGCGCGATTTCAGCGATCACTGCGATCGCCTCCGGGTCCGAGGAGCCGGCGGACGCGAGCACCACCGCGGTGGAGGCCCGGTCCGCGGCCGTGATGCCCGCCTCCGCCAGACGGCGCTCCAGCGCCGCCGTCAGCAGCGGGGAGGGGCCGAGGACGTCGGCGACCCGCACCGTCTGCCCGGGCAGCCGGGACCGGGCCTCCGACAGCACCGCGGGGATGTCGGCCTTGGCGTGGAAGGCGCGCGTGAGCAGCAGCGGCAGGGCGGTGACGTCGCGGACGCCGTCGGCGTGCAGCGCGGCCAGCACCTGCTCGACGCGGGGCGCGTTGAAGTCCAGGAAGGCGGTCTCCACGCGCAGCCCCGGCCGCAGTGCCCGGACGCGCCGGGTGAGGGCGTGCACGGTCGCCGCGTGCCGCGGGTCGCGGCTGCCGTGGGCGATGACGAGGAGGGCGGGGGCGGGGGGCATGCCGGTCAGCTCCGCGCCAGCAGGCCGCGGCTGCGCAGCACCCACCGCTCGACCGGGCTGAAGATCAGCAGGTCGATCGCGATGCCGACGACCAGGATGAGGATGATCGCGAGGAAGACGCCGGGCAGGTCGATGTTGTTGCGCCCGTTCTCCAGCAGCTGGCCGAGGCCGAGGCCGAGGTCGGGAGAGGAGGCGATGATCTCGGCTGCCATCAGGGAGCGCCAGGAGAACGCCCAGCCCTGCTTCAGACCGGCGAGGTAGCCCGGCAGGGCGGCCGGCATCACGACATGCCACACGCCCTTGATCCCGGTGGCGCCGAGGGTGCGGCCGGCCCGCAGGAACAGCGGCGGCACCTGGTCGACGCCGGCGACGAGCCCGTTGGCGATGGACGGGACGGCGCCGAGCAGGATGACGGTGAACATCATGGCGTCGTTCAGGCCGAACCACAGCACCGCCGGCGGCACCCACGCCACGGACGGCAGGGACTGCAGTCCGGAGAGGATCGGTCCGATCGCGGCGCGGACGAACTTCACGCGCGCCACCAGCAGGCCGAGCGGGGTGCCGATGGCCAGGGCCAGCAGGAAGCCGAGGAGGCCGCGGGAGACGGAGGTCCAGATCACCTCGAACAGGGTGCCCTTCAGCCACATGTCGGCCAGGCTGTCGCCGACCGCGGACAGCGGCGGCAGCTTCGCCTCGTCGGTGACGCCCGCCGAGACGAGGACCTGCCAGACGGCGAGGACCAGCGTGACGGCGAGGACCGGCGGAAGCACCTTGCGGAACAGGACCTCGCGGACCGGGGTGCGGCGGATCTCGACGGCGTCGAGCGCGTCGAGCCCGGCTTCGAGGCCGGCGAGGTCGTCCGCCTTCGCCTTCGTTTCAGTGCTGGCCATGGCGGCGGATCTCCCCACGCAGGTGCTCGGTGATCTCAAGGGACAGTTCCGCGACGTCCGCGTCCTCGATGCGGCGCGGCTGCGGGATGCCGACGGTCCACTCCTTCGCGACCCTGCCGGGGCGGGAGGAGAGCAGGACCACCCGCTGGGCGAGGCGCACGGCCTCGCGCACGTTGTGGGTGACGAACAGGACGGAGAGCTCGGTCTCCTCCCAGATGCGGGTCAGCTCGCCGTGCAGGACGTCCCGGGTGATGGCGTCGAGGGCGGCGAACGGCTCGTCCATGAGCAGCAGCCGGCTGTCCTGGGCGAGCGCGCGAGCCATGGCGACGCGCTGGCGCATGCCTCCGGACAGCTCGTGGACCCGCTTGCCGTACGCGCCGCCGAGGCGGACGAGCTCCAGCAGGCGCTCGGCCTCCGCCTTGCGGTCGGACTTCGCAACGCCGCGCAGCCGCAGGGCGAGTTCGATGTTCTTGCCGGCGGTCAGCCAGGGGAAGAGGGCGTGCTCCTGGAACATCAGGGCGGGCCGGCCGGCGGTCTCGATGGTGCCGGAGGTGGGCCGGTCGAGGCCGGCGACCAGGTTGAGGAGGGTGGACTTGCCGCAGCCCGAGGCCCCCAGGATGGTGACGAACTCGCCGGGTGCGACGTCGAGGCTGATGTCGTCCAGCACGAGCTGCGATCCGGCCGGGCCGGAGAAGGACTTCGAGACGTGCTCGATCCGGGCGGCGCTCGCGGCCGCCGCGACGGCGTCCTCGGCGGCCGCGGCAAGCGTGGTGGCCATGGTCGTCACCTCCTGGGGGATGCGTTCGGGGGCTTACTTGGCGCCGAGACCGGCGTCGGAGACCTCGGGCTTGCCGGACTCCTTCAGCACCTTGTTCAGGAGCGTCAGGTCGTAGATGCCGGCCAGTTCGGGCCGCTCGATGAGCTTGGCCGCCACCGCGTCCTCGGCCTGCGCCTTGAGGGTGCCGGCCAGCGGGTCGTCGGTGACGAGGATGCTCTTCCACGCCGGGTCGATGATCTTCGCGTCGAGTTCCTTGCCGGTCTCGGCCTTCAGGGCCGCGTTCGCGGAGGCCTTGGCCCTCTCCGGGTCGGCGTTGATCCACTCGTTCGTCTTGACGGTGCCCCTGAGCACGGCCTCGACGACGTCCGGGTGCTCCTTCAGGAACTTCTGCGACACGATCACGTTGGTGATGACGAACTTCTTGTCGGGCCAGAGCTCGGTCTCGTCGAGGAGGACCGAGGCACCCTCGGAGACCAGCTTCGACGCGGTCGGCTCGGGCACCCAGGCGCCGTCGATCGAACCCTGCTTGAAGGCGTCGGGGGTCACCTTGTTGTCGGTGCGGACGACGGAGACGTCTCCCTTTCCGGACTCCGGGTCGACCTTCCAGCCCTTCTCCGAGATCCAGTTGAGGAACGCGACGTCCTGCGTGTTCCCCTTCTGCGGGGTGGCGATCCGCTTGCCCTTGAGGTCGTCGAGCGTCTTGATCCGGTCGGGGTTGACGACCAGCTTCACGCCGCCGGAGGCGGAGCCGGAGACGATCCGCAGGTTCTGGCCCTTGGACTTGACGTAGCCGTTGACGGACGGCGAGGGGCCGATGAACCCGATGTCCAGGGAGCCGCCGTTCAGGGCCTCGATCTCGGACGGACCCGCGTTGAACGCCTGCGCCTTGAGCTTGGTGCCGCCGAGCTCCTTCGCGATCAGGCCCTCCTGGAGGCCGACCAGCGCGGTGGCGTGCGTCAGGTTCGGGAAGTAGCCGATGCGGACCTCGGGGGCGGACAGCGCCGCTCCGGAGCCGGACGCGGCGCCCGCCTTCCTGTCGTCCGCGGTCTCGGCCTGGGAGCCGTAGCCGCAGGAGGCGAGCGCGCCGATCAGCAGCGGCAGCGCGGAGGCGGCGGCGAGGCCGCGGCGCAGCGCCTTGCGGGCGGTGGTGCGGGTGGTGGCAGGCACGGGAGGGCTTCCTCTCGTGACGTCGTCCTCAGGACGCACGTCTTCGTCTGTGGAGCGAGGCCGGATCGGGCTCGCGGCGGTCACGCGGGGAGGGGGCGCGCAGGCAGTGCGCGTACGTCATCGCGCACATCGCGCCACTCCTCCCTGGCCGCTGCCGACGGCGCCGCTGCCCACGCGGCCGCCCTCCTTCGCGAACGTCGAGTAGATGTCGCCGAACACGGTCAGAAGTCCCAGCCCTCGTCGTCGGCGGCCGGGGCGGCCTCCGCCCGGGAGGCGAAGGACTCGCCGGCCATGCCCGCCGCCAGCGTCGTGCCGTCCTGCGGGTCGATCAGCAGGAACGAGCCCGTCCGGCGGGAGTCGGCGTACGCGTCGAGCGCGAGCGGCTCGGCCGTGCGGACGACGACGCGGCCGATGTCGTTGGCGACGAGCCGCCCCGGCTCGGGGTGCTGGGAGAGGTCGTCCAGGGTCAGCCGGGAGGGGATCTCCTTGACGATCGCCTTCACCGTGCGGGTGGTGTGCTTCAGCAGCACCCGCGCGCCCACCGTCAGCGGCTGGTCGGCGACGTGGCAGACGGTCGCCTCGACGTCCTGCGTGGTCGCCGGCGCCGTCGCGGTCGGGGCGATCAGGTCGCCGCGCGAGATGTCGATGTCGTCCTTCAGTCGGAGCGTGACCGACTGCGGAGCCCAGGCGATGTCCACGCTCCCGCCGAGGGCGTCGATGCCCTCGATCACCGACGTCCGGCCCGACGGCAGGACCGTCACCGGCTCGCCGACGCGCAGCACGCCGGAGGCGATCTGGCCGGCGTAGCCGCGGTAGTCGGGGTGCTCGGCGGTCTGCGGGCGGATCACGTACTGGACGGGGAACCGCGCCGGGCAGGCGGTCAGGTCGTGGCTGACCGGGACCGTCTCCAGGTGCTCCAGGACCGTCGGGCCGCCGTACCAGTCCATGTGCGCGGACGGCTCCACCACGTTGTCCCCGGCCAGCGCCGAGATCGGGATCGCCGTGATCTCCGGCACGCCCAGCTCGGAGGCGTACGCGGTGAACTCCTCGGCGATCGCAGCGAAGACGGGTTCCCGGTATCCGACGAGGTCCATCTTGTTCACGGCCAGGACCACGTGCGGGACGCGCAGCAGGGCCGCGACCGCGGCGTGCCGGCGGGTCTGCTCGACGACGCCGTTGCGGGCGTCGACGAGGACCACGGCCAGCTCGGCGGTCGAGGCGCCGGTGACCATGTTCCGCGTGTACTGCACGTGCCCGGGGGTGTCGGCGAGGATGAACCGGCGGCGGGCGGTCGCGAAGTAGCGGTAGGCCACGTCGATCGTGATGCCCTGCTCGCGCTCGGCCCGCAGGCCGTCGGTCAGCAGTGCCAGGTCGGGCGTGTTCTGCCCGCGGTCGGCGGACACCCGCTCGACGGCCTCCAGCTGGTCCTCCAGGACCGACTTGGAGTCGTGCAGCAGGCGGCCGACCAGGGTGGACTTGCCGTCGTCGACGGAGCCCGCGGTCGCGAAGCGCAGCAGCGTCGTCGCGCTGAGCTGCTCGGTGGTGCTGGTCATGGCTAGAAGTACCCTTCGCGCTTGCGGTCTTCCATCGCGGCCTCGGAGAGCTTGTCGTCGGCCCGGGTCGCGCCCCGCTCGGTGAGGCGGGAGACGGCGATCTCGGCGATCACCGCGTCGAGCGTGTCGGCGTCGGAGTCGACGGCGCCGGTGCAGGACATGTCGCCGACGGTGCGGTAGCGGACCAGCCGCTTCTCCACCGTCTCGCCGTCCTTCGGGCCGCCCCAGTCGCCCGCCGTCAGCCACATGCCGCTCCGGGCGAACACCTCGCGCTCGTGGGCGAAGTAGATCTCCGGCAGCTCGATGCCCTCGCGGGCGATGTACTGCCACACGTCCAGCTCGGTCCAGTTCGACAGCGGGAACACGCGGACGTGCTCGCCGGGGGCGTGCCGGCCGTTGTACAGCTGCCACAGCTCCGGGCGCTGGCGGCGCGGGTCCCACTGGGAGAACTCGTCGCGCAGGGAGAACACCCGCTCCTTCGCGCGGGCCTTCTCCTCGTCGCGGCGGCCGCCGCCGAACACGGCGTCGAAGCGGTGCTGCTGGATCGCCTCCGTCAGCGGGACCGTCTGCAGCGGGTTGCGGGTGCCGTCCGGACGCTCCTTCAGCTTCCCCGCGTCGATGTACTCCTGCACGGACGCCACGTGCAGGCGCAGGCCGTGCGCGGCGACCGTGCGGTCGCGGTAGTCGATGACCTCGGGGAAGTTGTGCCCGGTGTCGACGTGCAGCAGCGCGAACGGCACCGGCGCCGGCGCGAACGCCTTCAGCGCCAGGTGCAGCATGACGATGGAGTCCTTGCCGCCGGAGAACAGGATCACCGGCTTCTCGAACTCGCCCGCCACCTCGCGGAAGATGTGCACGGCCTCCGACTCCAGGGAGTCCAGGTGCGAGAGCGCGTACGGCGCGTCGGCGTCCGACTCGGTGTGCGGGTGCGCGGCGGTGGCGGTCATGCCAGACCCCTCTCGGTGAGCAGCGCGTGCAGGGCGTCGGCCGACTCCCGCACGGACTGGGTGTGCGACTCGATGCGGAGGTCCGGCGACTGCGGGGCCTCGTACGGGTCGTCGACGCCGGTCAGCCCGGAGATCTCGCCCGCGGCCTGCTTGGCGTACAGGCCCTTCACGTCCCGTACGGAGCACACCTCGACCGGGGTCGCGACGTGCACCTCCAGGTAGGCGGTGCCGGCCCCGGCGTGGCGCTTCCGCACGGCCTCGCGGCTGTCGGCGTACGGGGCGATGACGGGGACCAGGGCCTTGACGCCGTTGCTCGCGAGGAGTTCGGCGACGAAGCCGATCCGCTGCACGTTGGTGTCGCGGTCCGCGCGGTCGAAGCCGAGGCCGGCGGAGAGGAACTCGCGGATCTCGTCGCCGTCGAGGACCTCCACCCGGTGGCCCTCGCCGCGCAGCCGCTCGGCGAGCGCGTAGGCGATGGTGGTCTTGCCCGCGCTGGGCAGACCGGTCAGCCACACGGTGGCTCCCTGGCCGGTCACGCTCATCCCGTTCTCTTTCCCGTTCGGTTCCGTCGTCGTCCGCGTCGTCTGCGATGTGTGAGTCGTCTGCGTGGTCATCAGCCGTGCAGCCCGCACTCGGTCTTGGCCCGGCCGGCCCAGCGGCCGGCCCGCGCGTCCTCGCCCTCCGCCGTGCGGCGGGTGCAGGGGGCGCAGCCGACGGACGTGTAGCCGTCCGTCAGCAGGGGGTTGGTCAGGACGCCGTGCTCGGCGACGTACGCGTCCACGTCGTCCTGCGTCCAGCGCGCGATGGGGGAGACCTTGACCTTGCGCCGCTTCTCGTCCCAGCCGACCACCGGGGTGTTCGCCCGGGTGGGGGACTCGTCGCGGCGCAGGCCCGTCGCCCACGCGTCGTACGCGGTCAGGCCCTCCTCCAGCGGCCTGACCTTGCGCAGGGCGCAGCACAGGTCCGGGTCGCGCTCGTACAGGCGCGGGCCGTGCTCGGCGTCCTGCTCGGCGACCGTCTGCCGCGGGGTGAGGGTGATGACGTTGACGTCCATCACGGCCTCGACCGCGTCGCGGGTGCCGATGGTCTCCTCGAAGTGGTAGCCGGTGTCGAGGAAGACCACGTCGACGCCGGGGAACGCACGGGACGCGAGGTGCGCGACGACGGCGTCCTCCATGGAGGAGGTCACGCAGAACCGCGGGCCGAAGGTGTCGGCGGCCCAGCGGAGGATCTCCAGCGGGGAGGCGTCCTCCAGGTCCCGCCCGGCCTGCTCGGCGAGCGTCCTCAGGTCGCGCCCGGCGTCCGGCTGCTGGTCGGCGGTCATATCGCTTCCCCTCCCGTGGATTGCGTCCGCAGCCCGCGGGCCAGCAGGCCGAGGTACTTCAGCCGGAAGGCCCGGTTGCAGGACCTGCACTCCCACGCTCCGTGGCCCTGCTCGTTCGGGAACAGGTCCTCGTCGCCGCAGTACGGGCAGAAGAACGGTGCGGCGCGCTCGCTCATGACAGGCTCTCGTCGCTCGCGCGGCCGACCCACGTGGCGAAGCGCTCGCCGTCCTCGCGCTGCTCCTGGAAGCGCCGGACGACCCGCTCGACGTAGTCGGGCAGCCCGTCCTTGGTGACCTTCAGGCCGCGGACCTTGCGGCCGAAGCCGGCCTCCAGGCCGAGGGCGCCGCCGAGGTGGACCTGGTAGCCCTCCACCTGGTTGCCGTCGTCGTCCAGGACGAGCTGGCCCTTGAGGCCGATGTCGGCGACCTGGATGCGGGCGCAGGCGTTGGGGCAGCCGTTGATGTTGATGGTGAGCGGCTCGTCGAAGTCCGGCAGGCGGCGCTCCAGTTCGTCGATCAGGGAGGCGCCGCGCGCCTTCGTCTCGACGATGGCGAGCTTGCAGAACTCGATGCCGGTGCAGGCCATCGTGCCGCGCCGGAACGGCGAGGGCGTGACCTGGAGGTCGAGCGCCTCCAGCGCGGAGACCGCCGAGTCGATCCGGGCCTCCTCGACGTCCAGCAGGATCATCTTCTGGTCGGCGGTGGTGCGCAGGCGCCCCGAGCCGTGCTGCTCGGCGACCTCGGCGATCTTGGTGAGGGTGGCGCCGTCGACGCGGCCCACGCGCGGGGCGAAGCCGACGTAGAAGCGGCCGTCCTTCTGGCGGTGCACTCCCATGTGGTCGCGCCACCGGCCGGAGGGCTCCGGCGGGGCGGGGCCGTCGGTCAGCTTCCGCTTCAGGTACTCGTCCTCCAGGACGCGGCGGAACCTCTCCGCGCCCCAGTCGGCGACGAGGAACTTCAGGCGGGCGCGGTTGCGCAGGCGGCGGTAGCCGTAGTCGCGGAAGATCGAGATGACGCCCTCGAAGACGTCGGGGACCTCGTCCAGGGAGACCCAGGCGCCCAGGCGGACGCCGAGCTTGGGGTTGGTGGAGAGGCCGCCGCCCACCCACACGTCGAATCCCGGTCCGCGCTCGGGGTGGTGCACGCCGACGAACGCGACGTCGTTGATCTCGTGCGCCACGTCGAGGAGCGGCGAGCCGGAGATCGCGGACTTGAACTTGCGGGGCAGGTTCGAGAACTCCTTGTTGCCGACGATGCGGCGGTGGATCTCGTCGATCGCCGGGGTGCCGTCGACGATCTCGTCCTCGGCGATGCCGGCGACCGGGGAGCCGAGGATGACGCGGGGCGTGTCACCGCAGGCCTCGGTGGTGGACAGGCCGACCGCCTCCAGGCGGCGCCAGATCTCCGGGACGTCCTCGATGCGGATCCAGTGGTACTGCACGTTCTGACGGTCGGTGAGGTCGGCCGTGCCGCGGGCGAACTCCTCGGAGATCTCACCGATCACACGGAGCTGCTCGGTGGTCAGCCGGCCGCCGTCGATGCGGACGCGCAGCATGAAGAACTTGTCGTCGAGCTCCTCCGGCTCCAGGACCGCGGTCTTGCCGCCGTCGATCCCGGGCTTGCGCTGCGTGTAGAGGCCCCACCAGCGCATGCGGCCGCGCAGGTCGTTGGGGTCGATCGAGTCGAATCCGGTCTTGGAGTAGATCGTCTCAATGCGTGTCCGCACGTTGAGACCGTCGTCGTCCTTCTTGAACTGCTCGTTGCCGTTGAGGGGGGTGTGGTGTCCGACGGCCCACTGGCCCTCGCCGCGGTGACGGCCGGGCTTGCGGCGCGCGGAGGCGGGTGTTTCGGGGGTGGCGGCCATGGCGGTACGTCCTTCTTCGGCGGCTCAGTGCAAAGGGCAGGGGGAGTCGGCGGCGCGGCCCCCGTGACGTTTCCTACGCTGAGCAGGTGCGGCTGATCGCCGCCCGGTGCCGGTTGTGCCGGTGTGCGGGGCGGTGTCGGGCCTTCAGGGGACTGGCGGTGTGCGGCGCGACCGCGACGACGCTGTGCGGTGCGCGCTGTGCGGCGTCGGCTGGTTCCGTCAGCTCGCCGGACAGATGGCGCTGGACATGCGGCCGAGGTCGACGTGCCGCCGACTCACCAAGGCTGTTCCAGCTCCATTCATGGCCGAAGCGTGTCATGGGGCGATTGGAGGAGTCCACTACTGTCCATGATGCGGACGAAGTGGTCTCGCCATGCGGGACGACGTGACGGCGGTCACGTGCGGGAGTGACGGGCGGGGCGGGTGGTTCCCATCGACCTGTCCGGCCGCCGTCCGCCGGTCGCCCGCCGCCCGCCCCGTCGCGCCGTCCGCCGGTCGTCCCGCCGCGCCGTCCGCCGCCGTCCCCTTCGGCGGTGCTACGCGCCGGGCCAGGGGCCGGGCGTCGGGGTGTACTCCTTCTCCTCCGTCTCGGTCCGGAAGACCTTGAATCCGCGCCGCAGGTAGTTGTCCATCGCCGTCGGCCCGTCCTGGCTGCACGTGTGCACCCACACCCGGCGCGTCGGTTCCCGGTCCGGCCAGCGCTCGGCCAGCGACCACGCGGCGGCCACGCCCACGGAGAGCAGGTGCCCGCCGATGCGGCGGCCCCGGAAGTCCGGCAGCAGCCCGAAGTACATGATCTCGACCACGCCGTCGTCCTGCGGGTCAAGCTCCACGA
The DNA here is from genome assembly GCF_003949955.1 of Streptomyces sp. WAC05292. Lineage (NCBI taxonomy): Bacteria > Bacillati > Actinomycetota > Actinomycetes > Kitasatosporales > Streptomycetaceae > Streptomyces > Streptomyces sp. WAC05292. The sequence continues at coordinate 4,498 of NZ_RPSE01000079.1, read as the reverse complement.
ACCCGGCGGGTGTCCCGCGCTCGTACGCCACCCAGGTCTCCACGCCCGGACGTCCGAGGTGCTCCGCCCACTCGGCGCGGCTCAGCGACAGCCGGTCCGTCCAGTGGATGTCACCGCCGACCGCCGTGTACAGGAAGCGGCTGAACTCCGGCGAGGGGACTTCCGCCCGTCGGACGGCTATCTCGGATCCCGGGACGGCGGAGGGGGAGAGGTCGTCCGGGGAGGTCATCTCCAGGGACCAGGTGGTCAGTGTGATGGTGCTCATGCACGTCAGGGAACCATGCCCGGCGCCGCCGGGCCCAGGCGGGCCCCGACCACGGCCGGCGCCGTCGAGTGCGGCAGCAGCCCCGCCGGGTCGGCGGGGCGCAGCAGCTCCACCTCGACCCCCTCCGCGAACCGGTACGGCCGGTGCGCCAGCACCCCCGCCAGGTGCCGCCGCACCCGCGACAGCTCCGCCCGCACCGTCACCGTCCGCGTCGGGTCCCCGAACAGCTCCTGCGCCAGCTCCGCCGCCGACCGGCCCCGCGGGCTCTCCGCCAGCAGGAAGAGCAGCTCCGCGTGGCGCGGGGTCAGGTCCAGCGACCAGCTGCCCGAGGCCCCGTACACCGTGGCCGTCCAGGACCGCGGCCGGCTGAGGTCCAGGACCACCCGGCTCGCCGCGGCCCCCGCCGCCGGCGCCTCGGCGACGCGCAGCAGCCAGCCCCCGGGCAGCGGCTCCACCGTGCACTGCCCCAGCTGCGGCACCCACGCCCGCCCCGGCCCGAAGCCCTTCGGCAGCGGGATCCGCTCCGCCGGCGCCGGCCCCGTCACCGCCGCGGTCCAGCCGTGCGGGTCCACCGCCACCGCCCGCCCGGGCAGCCGGGCCAGCAGCGGCGCCGCCACCGCCCGCAGCCGCTCCAGCGACTCCAGGTGCCGGACCCGCAGCTCCCGCTCCGCGAGACGGGCCACCGAGCTCACCCACGCCAGCGTCGCCGGGTGCATCGTCGCCAGCGGCCCGCTCACGTCGACCACGCCGAGCAGCCGCCCGTCCCGCGGGTCGTGCAGCGGCGCCCCGGCACACGTCCACGCGTGGTGGCTGGAGACGAAGTGCTCCGCCGAGAACACCTGCACCGGCCGCCGCGCCACCAGCGCCGTCCCGACGCCGTTCGTCCCGACGACCGCCTCCGCCCAGTCGGCCCCCACCGCGAAGCCCAGCCGGTCCGCCGCCCGCAGCACCGGCGCCGCGCCCTCCCGCCACAGCAGCCGCCCCTCGGCATCGGCGACGACCAGGATGTGCAGGGCGGTGTCCAGCGTCGGCAGCAGCCCCTCCCGCAGCACCGGCAGCAGCTCCCGCAGCGGCGACCCCTGCCGCCGCTCCTCCGTCTCCGCCGACGACAGCAGCCTCGAGCGCGCGTCCCGGTCCGGGTGCACCCCCGACGCCAGCATCCGCCGCCACGACGCGGCGATCTCCGGGCGCGGCTGCGCCGGCGGCCGCTCCCCGGCCAGCGCGGCCGCCCGCACGCCCCTCAGCAGGCGCGTCGCCTCCCGCGGGTCCATGGCCGAGATGCGCGCCACATCGACCGTGCTGCCAGCGGTGTCGGCCACCGGAACCTCCCCGTGCGGAACAGGACGTGCCAGAACGTGCGCGAGCCTCCCGGGCGGGCCCGCCCGGGCGCTCCGCGCACGCCGCGGCAGCCCAACGGCAGCCCCTGTCGCACCCGGTGGACGGCTCACGCCCCAGAGGGTTGCAACGGTATGCAACTCTCGCCAAGTCCCGGCCGGCCGACCCAGACTGTCCCGACGCCGCACAGCGGCGTGACAGCTCCTCCTCGGGGCTTTCCCGGCCGGGGGTGGTGCCGGGTCGGCGCGGCGCCACCCCCGCCCGGTCACACGGGTCCGGATTGCGGTCCGGGGCGGTTTGGGGACCGCCCCCGCCCGCGATCCGCACCCGTCCCGCAGCCCGATCCGCGCCCGTCAGCCACCGGGTTCGCGCCCCCGCGCACCCGGTCCCGTACCCCTCTCCTACGCACCGGCCGTCCGCGGGCCGGCTCCGGCGCGCAGCCCTTCCCGTCGGTGCCGTCGACGGGCCGCCGCACCATCTGCGTACCCCGTTCGGTCAGTCGTGCGCCGCGGCCCCCGCGCCCGTACGCAGGGGGCCCGCCCGCATCGCCGTACGGGCGTACCGGCGGAGGTGGCGCGGCCGGCCCCCACGGGGCCCGCCGGGCGGCGGCCGGCGCCGGTCGCCGGCGGTGCGGGCGGGGGCTGCCGGGCGGATACCGTAAGGACGTGCAGCCAGCAGAAGAAACACCCGAGCGGGTCCCCGGGCGGCGGTCCGGGCGGCTCCACCGGGCCCGCGCCCTCTACCGCAACGTCTCCAAGCGGAGGATGGCGTGGCTGCTGCTGAAAGACACGGTGAACTCCTGCATCGAGTACCGCATCCTCGGCCTCGCCGCCGAGGCCGCATTCTTCACCCTGCTGTCCCTGCCGCCCCTCTTCCTCGGCCTGCTCGGCGTCCTCGGCTACGTCGACGGCTGGACCGGCGGCACCGTCGTGGCGTCCATCGAGGAGAACATCCTGCGCGCGGTCGGCACCGTCCTCTCCGACCGCGGCGTCAACGAGATCGCCCGGCCGATGCTCGACGACGTCACCCGCGGCGGCCGCCCCGACCTCATCTCCCTCGGCTTCGCCTTCGCCCTCTGGTCCGGCTCGCGCGCCGTCAACGTCTTCATCGACACCATCACCGTCATGTACGGACTGGACGGGCACAGGGGCATCGTCAAGACCAGGCTGCTCGCCTTCCTGCTGTACGTGATCGCGCTCGTGATCGGCGCCATCGTGCTGCCCCTGATGGTGGCCGGGCCCGACGCGGTGGTGCGCTGGGTGCCCTGGAGCGCCGAGGTGATCGCGGTGCTGTACTGGCCGACGGTCACCCTGCTCTCCATCGTCTTCCTGACCACCCTCTACCACGTGTCCGTGCCCGTGCGCTCGCCGTGGATCGAGGACGTGCCGGGGGCGCTGGTGGCCCTCGCGATGTGGGTGGTCGGCTCCTTCCTGCTGAGGCTCTACCTCATCAACACCGTCGAGGGGCCGACCATCTACGGCTCGCTGGCCGCCCCCGTCGCGGTGCTGCTGTGGATCGGCGTGTCCGCGTTCGCGGTGCTGGTGGGCGCCGCCGTCAACGCCGCCATCGACCGGGTCTGGCCGTCGGTGGCCACGGCCGCGGCACGCGAGGCGAACGAACGCGCCCGGGAGGCGGAGGCCGCCCAGCTCATCGCGCGCGCCGCGGCCTGGCGGGCGCTGGCCGAGGGCGAGTCCGAGGACGAGGACGACGGCGAGCCCGACGCCGGGATGCCGTCCGAGTTCCCCGAGCGGTGGTCGAAGTTCCTGCCGCCGGAGGACTACACGGCCCGGCTGCGCAAGCACTGAAAAAAGGTTGGCGCGGCCGCCGCCGATCTTGCTACGGTTCCACCGGTTTCACTGGTTCCGCGACGCGTTCGCCGCGGACCGCAGCCGTTTCGTCCCGACCCGGAGGTGAGTTCATTGATGACTGTCGCTGCGCTCGGTGCTGCCCGCACCCACCAGACCGTCAATGCAGCTTCCGTGGTCTCCGGCTGACCCGACACCTCTCGACTCTTCGCGCGCCCGACGGGCCCGCGCGGCCGGGGCCACCCTCCGAAGGGTTCCCCTTGTCTCTCTCCTCTGCTTCCTCTTCCTCTTCTTCCTCCGCGCTCGCCGCGCTCGGCTGGGACGACGCATGGGCCGCCGAGTTCGCCCCGTACGCCGTGCAGGGCCTGCTGCCCGGGCGGGTCGTGCGCGTCGACCGCGGCCAGTGCGACGTCGTCACCGCGGACGGCACCGTGCGCGCGGACACCGCCTTCGTCACCCCGCACGACCCGCTGCGGGTCATCTGCACCGGCGACTGGGCGGCGGTGGAGCCGTCCGGCAACCCGCGCTACGTGAAGGCGTACCTGCCGCGCCGGACCGCGTTCGTGCGCTCCACGTCATCGCAGCGGTCCGAAGGCCAGATCCTCGCCGCCAACGTCGACCACGCGATCATCGCCGTCTCGCTGGCCGTCGAGCTCGACCTCGGCCGCATCGAGCGGTTCCTGGCCCTGGCCTGGGAATCGGGCGCGCAGCCGCTCGTCGTGCTCACCAAGGCGGACCTCGTCCCGGACCCGGCCACCCGCGCGTACCTGGTCCAGGACGTCGAGGCGGCGGCGCCCGGCGTGCAGGTCCTGACGGTGTCCTCGCTGACCGGCGACGGCATGGACGTCCTCGCGGCGGTCGTCGCGGACGGCACGAGCGTCCTGCTCGGCATCTCCGGCGCCGGCAAGTCCACCCTGGCCAACGCGCTCCTCGGCGCGGACGTCATGGAGGTCCGGGCGACCCGGGAGGTCGACGGCAAGGGCCGCCACACGACCACCACCCGCAACCTCCTCGCGCTGCCCGGCGGGGGCGTCCTGATCGACACCCCCGGTCTGCGCGGCGTCGGCCTGTGGGACGCGGAGGCGGGCGTCGG
>NZ_RPSE01000799.1:0-894 GCF_003949955.1 Streptomyces sp. WAC05292 | reverse complement strand
CGTGCGGGGGGCGGCACCCCCGCGGGCGGCGCGCGCCGGGGGGGGGCGGGGGGGCCGCGGCCCGCGGGGGGGCGCGGCGGCGGGCGCCCGGGGGGCGGGGGCGGGGGGCGGCGGGGAGGGGGTGGGCTTGGCGGTGGCCGGGGGGGCGGCGGGGGAGGCGTGGTGGAGGCCGACGGCGGCCGCGGCCGCCCCCGTGGGGGCGCCCGGCGCCGGACGGGGCAACGAGCGGCGGCAGCCCTGGTCGCCCACCTGGCCTCCACCCGCGCGACCCCGGACACCGCGAAGCCCGCACCCGCCCCGCAGCCGGCGGCGATCCCGCGGGCGGCAGGCCTCGAACAGCCGGGCCTGGAGAAGAACACCCTCGGCGCCGACAGCCGCTGCGGAGAGCCCGTCCCCGGACCGGAGTCGGTGGTCTGGCGGGTGTGCGCCCGGGTGGACGCGGACCGCGTCGCATTCGCCGTGAAACTCACCAATCAGGCCGACGGCGCGGCGACCGCCCGCGTCCGGGTCAGGGTGCAGTACGCACGGCAGAAGGCCTTCCACCCGTGCCCGGAGGCACCGAACCCGCAGCCCGTCGACGTCCCCCCGGGCCGGACGGTCATCACCGATCCGGCCCGCTGCTCGGTCCCGCGCGAACCGGTGCCGTACGCGTACCAGGGCGTCGGCTGGGTGGTCCCGGCGAACGCGAACGCCGGCTCGTACGAACTCTCCCCCACAGCCCACGTCCACCCGGACCGCACCATCTGGAAGCCGGACCTCCTCTGACGCCAGGTCAGCCGGTGCAGGGGCGGTGCCGGACACGCACCGCCCCTCCGCCCGTCCGGCCTCGCGCGGGGGCCCGCGGGCCCCGTCCCGGAGGGCGGCTGGATTGTGCGGGGGGTTGTTGCCGGGGGG
>NZ_RPSE01000798.1:0-907 GCF_003949955.1 Streptomyces sp. WAC05292 | reverse complement strand
GTATTGCAGAATCAGGCTGCGTAGCATATTCAGCACGCCGTACATTGCGCCGGTAGGTTCCCCTGCGCTGTTGGTCAGAGGAGGAAACGCATGATACGCCCGATAAAGGTAAGAAGAGCCATCGACGAGTATAAGTGGGTTTTCTGGGATCTGAACCATAATGTCCGTGCCTTTAATTAATTTATGGGTAAAGGATGCCACAGAAGGATGAAAACATCAGGTTTTAGCGCTTTATACAGAAAAAGATTTTGCGATCGTGAAGATCGCTCGCAAAAACAAACTGTGGATAAGTTTGTGCATATTTTTAATACAGGTGAATAACAGTTCTATAAAACTGATACTGAAAAATTATTTATCAAATAAAATCAATAATTTGAAATTAGATCACTTAAGATCCCATCCCACTGATGGTTATTTAGTCTATGTGGATATAAGACGTAAGCACCCTGTCTATATAGAAAATTTCGCTGCATGGCAGGAAAAGCCGCAGCCTCTTCGTGTGAAAGCGCCCTGGTCTGGGCCAATATCTGATAAGATCGGCGCCCAGCACCGGATAGCCGGCTGCTTAATTACAGCTAACTATCTGAAAAAATTCATTATGTCGAAAATACTCGCTGCGATAACCTTATTGCTAAGCGTCATTTTAACTATTCTGGTTACCATCGCCTGTTCTGTGCCAATCATCGTTGCCGGAATAATTAAGCTCCTGCTGCCCGTCCCTCCGGTATGGCGTGCAGTGTCTGCTTTTTGTAATTTTATGATGTACTGCTGGTGTGAAGGGCTGGCGATCCTGTTGTATCTGAACCCCTGGTTAAAGTGGGACGTGCAGGGCCTTGAGAAGCTGAATAAAAAGAACTGGTATCTGCTGATCTGCAATCATCACAGCTGGGCCGACATCGTTGTATTG
>NZ_RPSE01000797.1:0-908 GCF_003949955.1 Streptomyces sp. WAC05292 | reverse complement strand
GTTCTGAATGGAAGGGCCATCGCTCAACGGATAAAAGGTACTCCGGGGATAACAGGCTGATACCGCCCAAGAGTTCATATCGACGGCGGTGTTTGGCACCTCGATGTCGGCTCATCACATCCTGGGGCTGAAGTAGGTCCCAAGGGTATGGCTGTTCGCCATTTAAAGTGGTACGCGAGCTGGGTTTAGAACGTCGTGAGACAGTTCGGTCCCTATCTGCCGTGGGCGCTGGAGAATTGAGGGGGGCTGCTCCTAGTACGAGAGGACCGGAGTGGACGCATCACTGGTGTTCGGGTTGTCATGCCAATGGCACTGCCCGGTAGCTAAATGCGGAAGAGATAAGTGCTGAAAGCATCTAAGCACGAAACTTGCCCCGAGATGAGTTCTCCCTGAGACCTTGAGTCTCCTGAAGGAACGTTGAAGACTACGACGTTGATAGGTCGGGTGTGTAAGCGCAGCGATGCGTTGAGCTAACCGATACTAATGAACCGTGAGGCTTAACCTTACAACGCCGAAGATGTTTTGGCGAACGAGAGACAGACACGATTTTCAGCCTGATACAGATTAACAGAATTTGCCTGGCGGCTTTAGCGCGGTGGTCCCACCTGACCCCATGCCGAACTCAGAAGTGAAACGCCGTAGCGCCGATGGTAGTGTGGGGTCTCCCCATGCGAGAGTAGGGAACTGCCAGGCATAAAACAGAAAGAACCCCGTACCGGAAGGTGCGGGGTTTTTTGCTTTGTGCGTTCTGAAAAGTCGGGTGGTGGCCCCACCTTACCCGCCCTACATGCTTTCCCTCCTTGAAACTTTCTCACCTTTCGCTTGCAGACTCGACATTAAGCCCGTTTCTGGGTATCGTTAGCTGTCTGGATGTCTAAACGTTTATACGTATGCTGTGAGGATTTAAG
>NZ_RPSE01000796.1:0-914 GCF_003949955.1 Streptomyces sp. WAC05292 | reverse complement strand
GACTGGCGGCCCGGACTGGACGTCGTCGGCAACTGGTGGCCGTACTGCCCGCCCGGCACCCGGCTCCCCGGCGAACTGGCCGACTTCCTCGGTGCCGGACCGCCGCCGGTGTTCGTCGGCTTCGGCAGCATGGCGGCCGGCGAAGGCGCCCGGCTCGCGGAGATCGCCGTACGGGCACTGCGGGCGGCGGGCCTGCGGGGCGTCCTGCAGGCCGGGGAGGCCGGGCTGGCCGCCGCGGGGGCGGCGGGCGACGACGTCCTCGACATCGGCGAGGTCCCGCACCGACTCCTCTTCCCGCGCACCGCCGCCGTCGTCCACCACGGGGGCGCAGGCACGACGGCGGCCGCCCTCGAAGCGGGCGTCCCGTCCGTCCCGGTCCCGGTCACCGCCGACCAGCCGTTCTGGGCCCGCCGGGCCGCAGCCCTCGGCGCGGCCGCAGGCCCGCTCCCCTACCGGCGGCTCACCGCGGAATCGCTCGCCGGGGAACTGCGCCGGGCGGCGGGCGAAGCGGGCTACCGCGCACGCGCCGCCCGCGCCGCGGGCCGGATGGCCGCGGAGGACGGGGCGGGGAGCGTCGTCCGCCGACTGGAGCGCATGCTCTGCCCGTGAGCGGAGGCTTGTCCCCGTACGGCCTCGGGCCGACGCTGCCCGAGCCGGGCCGCGGGGCCATCCCGCGACACGGCGGCGGCGCCTCGCCCGCAACCGGGGCGCGGGCTTGCCCGGCGCGAGCGGTCGGCGCTGTTCCCGACGCGGGGGCCGCCGTCCGCCGACCGACGGTCCGGGATGCCCTTTCGCGAGGGCGGGACCCGACCCGGCCGGGGACCGTGCCCACGGCGGGCCGCCGGGGGCGTCCCGGGCGCGGGGGTGCATGCTGTGCCCCCGAGCGACGGCGGGGGCGCGGGCCCGCGCCGCGC
>NZ_RPSE01000795.1:0-916 GCF_003949955.1 Streptomyces sp. WAC05292 | reverse complement strand
CAGCCGCCGGCACCGCGCCCCCACCCCGGCCCGCGCCGGCCCGGCGTCCCCCCGCACCGCCTGGACGGCCACCTCGCGGGCCAGCGCCTCGGCCCGGGCGCGCCACACCACGAGCAGCCGGTAGCGGCCCGCTGGGCCGCGGCGGCATGGGAGTCGTGTGGCGCGCCAGGGACGAGGTGCTGGCCCGCGAGGTGGCCGTCAAGGAGGTGCGCGCGCCCGCCGGGCTGGACGGCGCCGAGGTCGGGCGGCTGTACCGGCGGTTGGAGCGGGAGGCCTGGGCCGCGGCGCGGGTGGCGCACCGCGGCGTCGTCACGGTCTACGACGTGGTGACCGAGGATGGCCGGCCGTGGATCGTGATGGAGCTGGTCCGCGGGCTGTCGCTGGCCGACGTGCTGGAGGCGGAGGGTCCGCTCGCCCCGCAGCGCGCCGCGCACGTCGGCGAGCAGGTGCTGGCGGCGCTGCGGGCGGCGCACGCGGCGGGCGTGCTGCACCGGGACGTCAAGCCGGCCAACGTGCTGCTGGCCAACGACGGCCGGGTGGTGCTGGGCGACTTCGGCATCGCCCGGCTGGAGGGGTCGGCGGCGATCACGGTGACCGGTGAGGTGGTCGGCTCCCCCGAGTACATCGCGCCGGAGGTGGCGCTCGGCGAGGAGCCCGGCACGGCCTCGGACCTGTGGTCGCTCGGAGTGACCCTGTACACGGCCGTGGAGGGCGCCTCGCCCTTCCGCCGCGAGTCCGCGCTGTCGACGCTGCGGGCGGTGGTGGAGGGCGAGCCTGCCGAGCCCCGGCGGGCCGGGGCGCTGGCACCCGTGCTGGAGGGGCTGCTGTGCAAGGACCCGGGTGGGCGGCCGTCGGCGGAGGAGGCGGCCCGGATGCTGCGGATCGTCGGCGCGGGTGGTGCGGTGCGGGATCCGGG
>NZ_RPSE01000794.1:0-920 GCF_003949955.1 Streptomyces sp. WAC05292 | reverse complement strand
CGGGTCCGGCAAGTGCGGCTCCCGCCGCGGAACATGGTCCGCGCATACTCGTGGGCATGAGCTACGACGCGATCGTCCTCGCCGGCGGCGCCGCGCGACGCCTCGGCGGAGCGGACAAGCCCGGTCTGCGCGTGGGCGGCCGCACGCTGCTCGACCGCGTCCTCGACGCCTGCCCCGACGCCGCGGCCACCGTGGTGGTCGGCGGCCGCCGGCCCACGGCCCGGCCCGTCTCCTGGGCCCTGGAGAGCCCGCCCGGCGCGGGCCCCGTCGCCGCGCTCGACGCGGGGCTGCGGTGCACCACCGCCGACACGGTCCTCGTCCTCTCCGCCGACCTGCCCTTCCTCGACCGCGGAACCGTCCGCGCCCTCCTCGACCGCCTCGCCCCGCCGGGGGCCGCGGAGGGCGCCCTGCTGCGCGACCGCTCCGGGCGGGACCAGCCGCTCGTCGCGGCGTACCGGGCCGAGCCGCTGCGCCGCGAGATCGCGCTGCTGGCCGCCGAGCACGGCACCCTCACCGGGCTGCCGCTGCGTGCGCTGACCGCCGAACTGGAGCTGGACCACGTGACGGATACTGGGCCACTCGCCTCGTTCGACTGCGACACCTGGGACGATCTCGCATCCGCCCGCGCCACGATCAGGGAGCATGGAAACGTGCTGGACCAATGGATCACCGCCGCCAAGGCCGAGCTCGGCATCGACATCGACGTCGACACCAAGGCCCTGCTCGACCTCGCCCGGGACGCCGCCCACGGCGTCGCCCGGCCCGCCGCCCCCCTGACGACCTTCCTCGTCGGCTATGCGGCGGCGCGCGCCGAGGCCGCGGGGGCCGACCCGGCCACCGCCCTGGCCGAGGCCACCCGCAAGGCCGCCGCGCTCGCGCAGCGCTGGGCCGCCGAGGCCGGGGGCGGGGCCGGGGAGAAC
>NZ_RPSE01000793.1:0-922 GCF_003949955.1 Streptomyces sp. WAC05292 | reverse complement strand
TTCAACCGCCTCAAGCAGAACAAGGCCCTCGCCACCCGTTACGACAAACGAGCCCGCCACTACCAATCCCTGGTCACCCTCGCCTGCCTGCGGCTATGGCTCCCATGACTTTGCGGACACGCCTTAGGGCCTGTCTGACAAATGATCACCTGGTTGCTTCGCGAAGCCAGAGGATCAGCGAGGCCAGAACGACTTCGGCCCGGTAACGGGTGGCGAGTTTGTCGAACCTGGTTGCGATCGCACGGAACTGCTTGAGGCGGGCGAAGCATCGTTCGACCACGTTGCGATCGCGGTAGATCTCCTTGTCGAAGGCGGGTGGGCGGCCGCCGCGGGTTCCACGTCGCAGGCGGTTGGCCGGTGGCGTCGTTGACGTTGCCGGGTGTGAGGGTGATGGACAGCGGGAGGCCGCGGCCGTCGACGGCGAGATGAACTTTGGTGGTCTGCCCGCCCCGGGATCGGCCGAGGGCCTGGCGCGCCTGCGAGTGGCCCGGATCTTCCGGTTCATCCCCGCACGCGGCCCCTTTTTACGGGCGCCGGCCGCGTGCTGGTGAGCTCGGTTGATCGTGGAGTCGACAGCGACGGTCCACTCCACCCGGCCCATTGCGTCGTCGCGGACCTGGACGTGTTCCAGCAGCTTCGCCCAGGTCCCGTCCGCTTCCCAGCGGGCGAACCGCTCGTAGACGGTCTGCCAGGGGCCGTACCGCTCGGGCAGATCGCGCCACGGAGCCCCGGTCCGCAGCCGCCACAGCACCCCGTTGACCACCTGCCGGTGGATCACGCCACGGACGACCGTGCCCGCCCACCCGCGGCAACAAGGGCTCTATTCGCTCCCACGCCGCATCCGTCAGCTCACCTCGACCTGCCACCAGATCAATGATCAGACCGACTATAGAGTCCCGCCTGTGGCGAATCATCAAGACGA
>NZ_RPSE01000792.1:0-923 GCF_003949955.1 Streptomyces sp. WAC05292 | reverse complement strand
GCTTCCGTGGGCGACGGCGACGAGGGTGGGCTGCATGCGTGGCTCCGCGGGCACGGCCCCAAGGAGCCACGCATGCAGCCCACCCTCGTCGCCGTCGCGCACGGAAGCCGCGACCCCCGCGCCCTCCCCGCCGTGCAGGACCTCCTGGCCCGGGTCCGCGAACTGCGCCCCGGCCTCGACGTCCGCCTCGGGCACATCGAGCTGAACCGGCCCCTCCTCCCCGACACGCTGCGGCACACCGCCGGCCCGGCCGTGCTCGTGCCCCTGCTCCTGAGCCGCGGCCACCACGTCAAACGCGATCTCCCGGAGGCGGCCGCCGCCCATGCCGACGCCCGCGTGGCCGCCCCGCTCGGCCCCCACCCGCTGCTCGTCGAGGCCCTGTACGACCGCCTCCACGAGGCCGGCTGGCATCCGGCCCGCCACACCGCGGCCGTCCTCGCCGCCGCCGGCTCCCGCGACCCGGACGCCGCGGCCGACACCCGCCGCACCGCCGCCCTGCTCTCCGAACGCCTCGGCGGCGTCCCCGTCGTCCCCGCCTACGCCTCCGCCGCCCCGCCCGCGGTCGCCGAGGCCGTCCGCGCGCTCACCGCCCGCGGCCACCGCCGGATCGCCGTGGCCTCGTACTTCACCGCGCCCGGCCGGTTCGCCGCGCAGAGCGCCGCCGCCGCGACCGGCCCCGCGGCCGCCCCGCTCGGCGACCACCCCGCGCTGGCCCGCCTGGTACTCCGGCGCTACGACGAGGCACTCGCCCTGCCGCGGCCGCGGACCGCCCCGGCGCCGCTCCCGGCGCCGGCCCCCGCCCGGAGGACTCGGGTGCGGATTGCTCCGATTGTCGGTGTCTCCGGTTAACGTCTCACCATGGAAGGCATGGCAGGCACCGCACCCGTCCGCCCGCGCGGCTCCGGCGAGCCGCAGAACACCCC
>NZ_RPSE01000791.1:0-924 GCF_003949955.1 Streptomyces sp. WAC05292 | reverse complement strand
GACCCCGGCCGAGGGGACGGCCCTGCCCCCGGCAGCGTCCGCGCCGGGCGCATACTCGGTCGGCACCGCATCGGCCGGAGCCGGCGCGGACGCTGCCGGGGGCAGGGCCGTCCCCTCGGCCGGGGTCTGCGGGCGAGGGACCGCACCGGAGGCGCCGGCCGGCTTGCCCAGCACGATGCCCCGCCCGGACGAGGCGGTCTCGGGCGCAGGAAGCTGCGGCACGCCGAAGGAGGGCGTCCCGGATGCCGGAGCCTGCGCGGCGGGCGCGGGCGCGGGCAGGGCCGGCACCGGGCTGTCGGAGGGCGCGGGTACGGGCGCGAGCGCCGCGTGCGCGGCCGCATCGGCCGGTACGGGCGCCGGAACGGGCGGTGCGGCCGCCTCGGCCGGGCCCGCCGGGAGGTGCTGCGGAGCTTCGGCCGGTGCCGCCGGCGCGGGCGCCGCCGGGAAGGCCGGTCCGGGTACGGGCGCGCCGTCCGCCGGGGCTGCCGTGAACGGCTGCGGGGCCTGCGGTGCGTCGGCGGGTGCCGGTGTCTCCGGGAAGGCGGGCGCGGGCGCGCTGCCGGCCGGGCCCGCCGGGAACGGCTGCGCGGGCCGGGCCGCTTCGGCGGGTGCCGGTACGGGCGCCGGCGCGCCCTCGCCGGAGGCGAACGGCTGCGGGGCCTGCGGTGCGTCGGCGGGTGCCGCCGCCTCGGGGAAGGCCGGTCCGGGTGGCGGCGCGCCCTCGGCCGCCGCGAAGTGCTGCGGCGCTTCGGCCTGCGCCTGCGCGGGCGTCTCCGGGGAGGCCGGTCCGGGCGGCGGTGCCGGGGCGTCGGCCGGGTCCGCGGTGAGGGGCTGGGGTGCCTCGGCCGGGGTCGGGCCGGGGGCGGCTGACTGCGCCGCGGCCTCCGCCGTCGGCGCGGGCGCCGATGCCGGGTCGGGAACGGC
>NZ_RPSE01000790.1:0-925 GCF_003949955.1 Streptomyces sp. WAC05292 | reverse complement strand
TCATCGTGGGCCGCACGCTGGGCGCGGAGCAGTTCCGCGACAGCCACCTGTACTCGCCCGAGCGCGACCGGCATGTCTGCTGAGGGCGCAGCCGCGCCGCACGTCCTGATTCTGGGCGGCACCACCGCCCTCGGCTCCGACCGCGTCGCCTCCCAGATCGCGGCCCTGCGCGCCAAGGGCGGCGACGTCCGCGTCTCCTTCGGCGGCGCCGCCGGCTCCGAACTCGCCCTCACCTGCTCCTCCGCGGCCGAGCTCGCGGCCGCTTACGGCAAGGTCGTCGAGGCGTACGGGCTCACCAAGGCCGACTTCGACGTGGAGGGCGCCGCCCTGCCCGACAAGGCCGCCAACACGCGGCGCGCCCAGGCCGTCGCGCTCCTGCAGAAGAAGCACCCCGGGCTCGACGTCTCCTTCACCCTGCCCGTCATGCCGGAGGGGCTGACCCAGCCCGGGGTGGACCTCCTCGCCGACGCCAAGCACCACGGCGTGGCCGTCTCCGCCGTCAACGTGATGGCCATGGATTACGGGCCGGCCTACAGCGGCGACATGGGCGCATACGCCATCCAGGCGGCCACCGCGACCCAGGCGCAGGTCAAGGGCGTCTTCGGGCTGTCCGAAGCCGAGGCGTGGAAGAAGGTCGCCGTGACGCCGATGATCGGCGTCAACGACGTGGTGACCGAGATATTCACCGTCGAGGACGCCGGACAGCTCGCCGACTTCGCCCGCTCCAAGGGGCTGGGCTGGCTCTCCATGTGGTCGGGGGCCCGGGACAAGCAGTGCCCCGGCGGCCCCAAGAACCAGGCCGACGCCACCTGCTCCTCCATCCTCCAGGAGCCCTTGGCCTTCACGAAGGCGTTCGCGGCCCGCTCCTGACCCCGGCTCCCCCGTACGGCCGCCCCGGCCCCGGGACGTGAGGGGCGGGCGGCCG
>NZ_RPSE01000078.1:0-20862 GCF_003949955.1 Streptomyces sp. WAC05292 | reverse complement strand
ACGCGGCGACCTGATCGGCACCAGGAAGGACGTGGAGGGCGGCGGCAACGACATCGTGTTCGGCGGCCCGGGCGACGACCGGCTGGGCGGCGACAGCATCGCCTTCGGCGCCAGCGCCTCGGGCGGCAACGACGTCATGGACGGCGGCGACGAGGCGACCGACTCCTGCGACGGCAGGGGCGGCTCGGACGTGGCCCTGTCCTGCGAAACCACCACGAACGTCCCGTAGCGCGCCGTCGGCCCTGCGGTATTGCAGGGAGGCGCCCCGCCGGACACCCGGTGGAGCGCCTCCCTTCAGTGGGTGCCCGTCAGGGCCGTTCGCGCAGGCATTCGATCCGGTAGTCGCCCGTTTCCGGGTCGATCGTCACCCCGTGGGCCTCGCTGTGGAAGCCCGGGAAGGTGCGGTCGAAGGATTCCAGGGCGCGGAGGTAGCGGAGCAGGGGGCCGGTTTCGGAGCCGGTCGACTCGCCGGGCATCAGGACCGGGATGCCGGGCGGGGTCACCGTCACCATGGCTGCCGCCACCCGGTTCGCGGCGTCGGCCAGCCGGATGCGCTCGGTGCCGCCGCGGATGAGCTGCTGGTAGCACGCACGGGGCGGGGCGACCGGCTCGGGCAGCTCCTGGAAGGCGGCGTCCAGGGCGGTGATCAGCTCGGCGTGCGTCAGGTGCTCGTGCATGCGGGTGCACAGGCCGCGCAGGGTGGTGCCCGCGTAGCGCCGCGGGAACTGCTCGACCAGGCCCGGCAGGACGCGGTCGAGCGGGGCGTCCGCGTCGTAGAGCGCCTTGAAGTCCATGAGGGCGTCCATCAGGGTGCCCCACTTGCCCTTGGTGATGCCCATGGAGAACAGCACCAGCGCGGTGTAGCTGTCGGTCTTCTCCACGACGATGCCGCGGGCCGCCAGGTACGCGGTGAGGACGCGGGCGGGGATGCCCCACTCCTGCGTCTCCCCGGTTGCGGTGACGCCCGGGCAGGTCAGGGTCACCTTGACGGGGTCGAGCAGGCAGTAGCCCTCGGTCAGGTTGCGGAAGCCGTGCCAGGCGGCGCCGGGCTCCAGGTGCCAGCAGCCCGGCTCGCGGCTCAGCAGCGCGGCCGGGGCCTCGGCGAACGGCAGGCGCTCGCCGGTCGCCGGGTCGGCGACGGTGTCCGGCTGCCAGACGCCGAAGAACCAGTCGGGCCGGTCCCCGGCGGCCGCGATCCGCCGCCCGGTGCGCACCACGGCCTGCCGGAACCGGATCGCCTCGGTCACCGCCTCGTCGACCAGCCACTGCCCCTGCGGCCCGTCCATCATCGCCGCCGCCACGTCCAGCGAGGCGATCGCCGGGTACAGCGGGGACGTCGTTCCGTGCATCATGAACGCCTCGTTGAACCGCTCGTGTTCGACGGGCGCCCGCGGCGCCGACCGCACGTGCACCATCGCGCACTGCGACAGCGCCGCCAGCAGCTTGTGGGTCGACTGCGTCGCGAACACCGTGGGCCGCTGCGGCCCTTCGGCGGCGTCCGGGAACGTGTCCGGGCCGACGGCCATGCCGTACCGGCCGGCGTACAGGGGGTGGAAGCGGGCGTACGCGAACCAGGCCTCGTCGAAGTGGAGGCGCGGCGTGCTCGGGGCGAGGGCGCGGGCGGCCGCGACCGTGTCGTAGCACAGCCCGTCGTACGTGGAGTTCGTCAGCACCGCGTACTGCGCGTCCCGCGAGAGCGCCCCGGCGGCGAGCGGGTTCGCGGCGATCCGCGCGGCGACGGCCGCCGCGTCGGTCTCGGCCGGCGGGAGGGGCCCGGCCAGCCCGTAGCCGTTCCGGGTCGGCACCAGGTAGACGGGGCGGGCGCCGGAGATGACCAGGCCGTGCAGGACGGACTTGTGGCAGTTGCGGTCGACGAGCGCGATCTCGTCCGAGGTGACGCTGTAGTGGCCGACCATGCGGTCCGCGGTGGAGTCGCCGTGCAGGACGAAGTAGGTGCGGTCGGCGCCGAAGACGCGGGCGGCGTTCCGCTCGGCCTCGCCGATCGGCCCGTTGTGCTCGAAGAGCGACCCCAGCTCCCCGACGGAGATGGACAGGTCGCTGCGGAAGAGGCGCTCGCCGTAGTAGTCGAAGAACGCACGGCCTGCGGGGGACTTGAGGAAGGCGACGCCGCCGGAGTGGGCCGGGGTGTGCCAGGAGTACTCGTGCGCGTCGTCGAAGCGGCGCAGGGCCTTGAAGAACGGGGGCAGCAGGTCGCGGTGGTAGTTCCGGGCGGCGGTGCCGATGCGTCCGGCGATGAAGGACGGCGTGTCCTCCAGCGGCCAGATGTAGCCGACGACGGTCTCGGAGACCCACAGCGGCAGCCGCTCCAGGTCCTGGTCGGACTCGTCGGCCATGACGAGGAAGACCGGCAGGTCCTTGAAGCGGCGCCCGATGTGGCGCAGCACCTCGCCCCCGCCGCCCGCCTCGGCGGGGGCGCCCGCCCCTCCCGGCAGGTCCCAGGCGACGACGGCGGCGCACAGGCCCGCCTCCGTACGGAGTGCGGCCCGGGCGTCGGCGGCGGTGGCCGCCCACCGCAGCTCCAGACCCTCGTTCTCCAACTCCTTGCCGATGCGGCGGATCTGCTCGGCGCTGACGCCGCCGCCCAGGGGGTTCTCACGCAGTGCCAGCAGGACCGTGCCGTTCGCCATGGCGTCCGCTTTCCGTGGGGTGTGCCGATCGTCTGAGGTGCGACAGTGTTCCGGCTCGGCGGCACCGGCCGCTGCCCGCCCACAGGTGCTTCACCCGCAGGTGGGCGCGTCGGATGGCGGTCCTTGACGGGCGGGCGGCGGCGGCCCGGTTCAGCGGGGTGCGGCGGCGTGTTCGAGGACGGTGCGGACCTCGTCGGCGATGGCGGTCTCGTTGGCCTCGAACTCGGGTCCCGTCAGCACCTGCGGGTCGGCGGGCAGTCCGGTCAGCACGGGGGTGTGCAGGTGGCCGCCCGGCACGTGCGGGCGCAGCACGCCGCGCAACCGGTTGCTGCGGTAGGCCACTTCGTTGGACAGGTAGCCGCCGCCTCCGCCGGCGACGGCCCGGGAGCCCGGGGTGGGCCCGTCGGTGCGGTCCACGGGGGCGGTGGCGCCCGCGGGGATCTCGGTGACGGACGGGTTGAGCCGGACCGGGTACGGGCTCTGCACGGCCGCCGTGACGGCGCCGGCGGGGAGGGTGGTGCGGATGAACTCGGGGCCCGGGCCGAGGCCGGGGGCGGTCACCGGGTGCTCGCGCGTTCCGCCCGACAGGGAGCGGGTGTTGTCGGGGTACGGGTCGGCGGAGCGGTTGCGGCCCGCCCAGTCTTCAAGCGTGAACTCGCCCGGGTAGCCCTGGCTGACGGTGGTGATGACGTCGGCCGTGCCGGGGCCGCCGCTCAGGCGCGGCGCGAAGGCGCGCTCGACGATGCCGGCGTCGAAGTCGGCGTAGCGGACGGGGAGTACGACGGCGCGCACCTCGGCGGTGCTTCCGTCGGCGAGGGTGATGCGGCGGCCGTTGAGGCGGAGGGCGGCCGAACCGGAGGGGTTGGCGCGGCGTATCTCCCCGTCGAGCCCGAAGGGGTCGAAGCCGCTGACGAACACGCGCCGTACGCCCGGTGCGCTGCGGAAGGCGTTGCCGGCGAGTCCGCGCGAGGCGTCCTCGAAGCGGGTGCGCAGCGCAGCCCGGTCGACCGCGAACCCCGGCTGCCACCGGGCCAGTTGCGCCGTCATGGCGACGCGCGCCCAGTACAGCGGGCGGTCGTCGCCGGCGGCGAGGGCGCCGCCGGACCGACGTCCCTGCGCGCGGTGGACTGCCGCCTCCCACAGGGCGGTTCCCCAGCTGTCGAGCAGCCGGCCGGCCTCCTCGGGGCCGCGCGCGGAGCACAGTGCGGCGGGGAAGCGGGCCACGAAGGCGCCGAGGCCGCCGCCTTCGACGAGGGCGGCGGTGCGGGGGTCGGCGAGCCGGGCCTGTTCGGCGTCCGGGGGCGCGGCGGGGGCGGTGCGGCAGGAGGTCGCGGAGCCGTCCGCGTGGGCGGGGGCGGCAACTGCCGTGGAGGCGAGGGTGGCGAGGAGGGCCGCGGCGGACGCGGCACGCCGTAAGGACATCATGCGGTGTGACATTACATATCGTCCGCCGCCCCTCACCAGACACCCGTGTCCCACCCGCACGCTCGTGCCCATGGATCCGGACACGGCCCACGGCCGGGTGAATCGGGCTGGTGCGCGGCGGATTGGTATGGGATGGGCCGCGCACACCCGCTCACTCGATGGGAGACCCACATGAAGATCCGCACCATGGCCGCGGCAGCCTGCCTGGCCGTCTGCGCCACGCTCGGCGGGGTCGGAACCGCCGTCGCGGACAGCACGGCCAACGGCGCGGCCATCGGCTCGCCGGGCATTCTCTCGGGCAACGTGGTCCAGATCCCGATCCACATCCCGATCAACCTGTGCGGCAACAGCATCAACCTGATCGGTGCGCTGAACCCGACGGCCGGGAACGTCTGCGTCAACTCCTGACGCGGTGGGGAGGCGGTGCCGCCAGGCTTCGGCGGCACCGCCTCCGCCCGTCCGGCGGCGTCCCCGCGCGCCGCCCCGCGGGAGCGCCGCCACGGGTCCGCCCCGTCACGCCCCGCGTCTGACCACCCCGCGGTACCAGGCGTACGAGTCCTTCGGGGTCCGGCGCAGCGTCGCGTAGTCGACGTGGACGAGGCCGAACCGCTGCCGGTGGCCCTCCGCCCACTCGAAGTTGTCGAGGATCGACCACACGAAGTACCCGCGGACGTCGACCCCCTCCTCCATCGCCCGGTGCAGGGCCCGCAGATGGCCGTCGTGGTACGCGATCCGGCGGGCGTCCGCCACCCGCCCGGTCACCGGATCGGGCCCGTCCCCGTACGAGCAGCCGTTCTCCGTGACGTACAGCGGCGGCAGGCGGTCGCCGTAGCGGCGGTGCATGCCGGTGAGCAGCTCCCGCAGGCCGTCCGGGACCACCGGCCAGCCGAAGTCGGTCCGCTCATACCCCTCGATCTGCTGTATCGAGAAAGGCAGTTCGGGCGGCAGCTCGATGCCGGCGCAGGAACTGCCTCCCGCCGAAGGGGCTTGTGCCGGCCGCGGGGCCCCTACGCGGACCGGGCTGTAGTAGTTGACGCCGTACCAGTCCAGCGGGGCCGAGATCGTCCGCAGGTCCTCCGCGACCGGGCCCGGCATCATCGAGGCCAGGCCCTCGTCGGGGTAGCTGCCGGTCAGGACCGGGTCGGCGAACATCCGGTTCGTCAGCAGGTCGTACAGATCGGCCGCCGCCCGGTCCTCCTCGCCGTCCCCCGCCGCCCACACCGGGCTGTGCGAGGCGGCGATGCCGATCCGCCGCGCCCCGGCCGCGCGCAGCGCCTGCACGCCGAGGCCGTGGGCCAGCAGCTGGTGGTGGGCCGCCGGGAGGGCGTCGAAGAGGAGGCGCCTGCCCGGCGCGTGCTCCCCGATGCCGTAGCCGAGGAGCGTGACCTCGGCGGGCTCGTTGACGGTGATCCACATCGGGACCCGGTCGGCCAGCCGCTCGGCGACCACCGAGGTGTACGCGGCGAACCGCTCGGCGGTGTCCCGGTTCAGCCATCCGCCGCGCTCCTCCAGCGCCAGCGGGGTGTCCCAGTGGAAGAGCGTGGGGGCGGGCGCGATGCCGCGGGCGCACAGCTCGTCGACGAGCCGGTCGTAGAAGTCCAGCCCGGCCTCCTCGACGCGGCCGCGGCCGTCGGGCACGACCCGCGGCCAGGAGATCGAGAACCGGTAGGCGCCGACGCCGAGTCCGGCCATGAGGGCCACGTCCTCGCGGTAGCGCTCGTAGTGCCCGCAGGCCGTCTCCGCGAGGGTGCCGTCCTTGATGCTGCCCGGCCGACGCGTGAAGGCGTCCCAGACGGAGGGGCCGCGGCCGTCCGCGGTCGTCGCCCCCTCCACCTGGAAGGCGGAGGCCGAAACGCCCCACAGGAAGTCGGAGGGGAACTCCGGGAGCGGTGCGGG
This sequence comes from Streptomyces sp. WAC05292, assembly GCF_003949955.1. Classification (NCBI taxonomy): domain Bacteria; kingdom Bacillati; phylum Actinomycetota; class Actinomycetes; order Kitasatosporales; family Streptomycetaceae; genus Streptomyces; species Streptomyces sp. WAC05292. The sequence continues at coordinate 14,893 of NZ_RPSE01000078.1, read as the reverse complement.
CGGGGGGCCGGGCAGGCGTGCGGTCATGCGGGGCTCACTTCGGTCGCAGGGGCCGCCGGGGCGGTGCGCGCGTGCGTGGCGCGGGCGGTGCTGCACCGACTGTTCGCCGCGAGGGGCCGCCCTGTCAACGGAAAGGTGAACACTTCTCAACTTTGACGCACCGGCCGGACCGCGGGCGCTACGAGGCGGCGGCCCCGGCACCGATCCCGGACAGCTCCAGCGCCCGCAGCATCGCCGGCAGGTCCCAGCCGTCGTCGTGCGGGCTCTGCGTCCGCTCGACCAGCCGCTCCAGGTCCTCCGGCCGGAGCCGGTAGCCCTCCGCCGCGGCCAGCAGCTCCTCCCCGACGGCGCGCGCCACGCCCAGCTCCCAGCGGATCTCCTCGCCGGCGAACCGCCCGATGCCGCAGTCCAGGCCGTCGTCCTCCAGCGTCTCCGGATACGGAGCGCGGGCCCAGGCGCCGGCCTCGTACCAGTACACGCAGCCCAGCTGCGCTCCCTCCAGCAGGTCGTCCAGCGTGGCGCGGGGCAGCCAGTCGGGGGCGCCGGCCAGCATGTCCACGGCCGGCTCGTGCCACTTCACGCCGCTCGACTCGTCCTCGCCGTACAGCGCGTAGCGCCCGCCGCCCAGCGGACGGTACGTCCACCAGGTGCAGCCGCCGTCGTCGAGGTGCAGGCCCTCGGCGTCGACCCAGGTGCCGGAGCGGTGGACGCCGCGGCCCTCGTCCTCGGTCGACGCCTGCAGGACGGCGGCCAGCGCCCACCGCGCCCACAGCGCCTCCGCCGCGGGCAGGTCCCCGGGTCGCCCCGGCCGGTGAATCGTCATGGGTGGTGCTCCTCCTGTCCGCGCCGGCTCCCGCCGGCATGATCGCAACCACCCCTGAGGACTGCTCCGGCGGCCGGCCGGTTCCCTCCGCCGCCGCTCCGGCACCGGGGAACGGCCGTGCGGGTACGCCCCCTCGGCGGGCACGCCCCCCGGCGGGCAGGCATCCTCAGCGGGCCCGGCCCGCGCCCGGCCCCGGCCGCCGGGGCGTCCAGCCGAGCTGCGCCGTCGCCTTGGCGTGCGAGACGCGCAGCGTCGTGTCGAGCATCAGGTCGCCCAGATACGGGACCGCGCGGCGCAGCAGCCACCCCGGCAGCCGCAGCGAGCGCCGGCCGCCGCGCGCGAGGGCGGCGGCCCCGCCCCAGGTGCCGGGCGCGTCGTCGACGATGTTGTACGCCTCTCCCGCGCCCCCGTGTTCCAGCGCGGCCACCGTCGCGGCGGCGGCGTCCTCGACGTGCACCCAGGACATGACACCTCCTCCGCCCACCGGTACGGGGACGGTTCCGCTCGCCGGGTCCGGGTCGAACCAGGTGCCCGGCCCGTGGAAGACGCCGTACCGCAGGGCCGTGCCGGCGACGTGCCGGGCGGCGAACACGCGGCTCTCGACGGCGGTGAGCCCGTCGACGACGTGGTCGGAGACCGTGCCGCGGAGCACGCCGAACGGGTCGTGCTCGGTCAGCATCCGGTCGCCGTGGTCGCCGTAGCCGTAGCCGGTGACCAGGGACTGCGCCACGAAGCGGGTGGCGCCGAGCACGCCGGCCGCCTCCAGCAGGTGGTCGGTGCCCGCCGCGCGCAGCACGTTCGACGGGTCGTCGGCGGTCAGGGTCCGCTTCGGCGCCTTCAGCGCGGTCAGCTGGTGGACCACCGCGTCGGCGGTGCGGCCCTCGACCGCGCGCAGCAGGCCCTCGCGGTCGAGGGCGTCGGCGTGCACCGGCTCGGCCCCGAGGTCGCGGACGCGCCGCGCCGCTGACTCGGACCGGGCCAGCGCCAGCACGTCGTGCCCGTCCGCGAGCAGCAGGCGGGTCAGGGGGCGGCCGATCGCCCCGGTCGCACCGGCCAGCAGCACCTTCATCGTTCTCTGCCTCCTCCGCGGCACCGGGGTCTCCGGCCCCGGCCGTGCCGCGCTCGCACGGTTGCCCGCGCCGCTGGCGTGTTCGCGTCGCGGCGCCTCTCCACACTCCGGATTGGGCGGCCCGGCCGTTCGTGACAGCCGGGCGCCCCGTGATCATGTGACGTGCGCCATCCAGGGCGGCCGGACGTGCCGCCCCGGCCGGCGGCCGGCGGCGGGTGTCACACCATCGGATGGAATCACCGCCCGCTCGGGTGGAACACGCCGCGGCGGCCCGGCGGCGCCGCTCGGGACGTGCACAGTGGGGGCCCGCCCCACCCCCCGACAGAAGGGCCGCACCCTATGCCGTTCGCGACGGGCGTGCTCCCCGCCGTGCTGTCCGCCGTGCTCGCCGCGGCACCGTCCGCCGCGCCGCAGGCCCTGCCGTCCCCGGCCCGCCCGGGTCCTGCCGCCGCCGGGCAGGCGCCCGGCGCCGCGGCGGCCCCGTACGACGGGCAGCCCCTGCACCCGACCGCCCTGTTCGGGGTGAAGTCCCCCGACCACGCGGCCGCCCAGGAGTTCACCGTCGACAGCAGCCGTGTCACCCGCGTGAGCGTCTACGTGGCCAGTGCGGCCGCCACCGGCAGCATCACCGCGCAGATCCGCCGCGACAGGGCCGACCCCGCGTCCGCGCTCGCCTCCCGGACCGTCACCCTCGCCTCGCTGGGCGGGGCGGGCGCCGGATGGCTGGAGTTCCCCCTCACCGCGGACGTCACCCCCGGCACCACCTACCACCTGCACCTCCAGGCGACGACCGCCGAGAGCGGCAACATCGCCTGGTACGGCACCAAGAACGCCGTCCCCGGCTCCCTCACCAGCTGGAACCACGACCGGGCCTACTGGGGCGGCTGGCACGCCGACCCCACCCGGCTCGCCTTCCACGTGAACCCCTCCGGCAGCGAGCGCTGCGGCGAGACGGAGCCCTGCTACGTGCCGGCCACCGCCCTCGCCGCCCGTACCGCCGGCCTGCTCTCCAACGGCACCGCCGTCGAGGCCGTGGCCCCCTCCTTCGCGGTCGGCGCCTCCTACGTCGACGGCAGCAACGTGCTCCGCCTGCCGTCCGGCCGGTGGCGGCACCTGCCCGACGGGGCGACCGCCTCGGTCGTCGTCCCCGCCGAGGACCCCGGAGCCCGCGCGCAGATCGAGGAGAGCCGCGCCTGGCTCGCCTCCGGCCGCGTCCCCGGCGCCGGCACGCCCCGGCAGGCCGCCGCGGAGCGCGCCCTGCTCTCACTGCGCGCGCTGCTCCGGCCGAACGGCGCCTTCGCCGCGGGCTGGGCGCCCGCCTGGGAGTACTCCTGGCCGCGCGACGGGGCGTTCGCCGCCGTCGCGTTCGCAGCGACCGGCCACGACGAGGAGGCGTACCGGATCCTGCGGTACGACGCCGCCACGCAGCGCCCGGACGGCACCTGGGAGGCCCGCACCAGGCTCGACGGCAGCGGCCCGCCCGACGCCCGGCCCTGGCAGCTCGACGGCAACGGCTGGGTGCCGTGGGCGACGTGGCACTGGTACCGGCAGGCCCCGGCCGCGGACCGCGAGGCACGGCTGCGCGCCCTGTACCCCATGGTGCGCAAGGCCGCCGACCACGCCGCCGGCTCGCTCGGCGCGGACGGGCTGCCGCCGGCCTCCCCGGACTACTGGGAACTGGGCACCGACAGCCCCAACATCGGCACCGCGGCCCCGCTGCTCGCCGGCCTCAACGCGGCCGCCGACCTGGCCGCCGGCCTCGGCGAGACCGGCGACCGGGACCGCTGGGCCGACGCCGCACGCAGGCTCTCGGCGGGCATCGCCGCCTCCTTCGCCCCGGGCGGCTACCCGCGCACCGCCGACGGGCGGCACGGCCGCGACAGCGCCGCCGCGTTCATGGCGCCGCCGGTCAACGACGCCCCGCCCGGCCTGGCCGCGGCGCTGGACTCCACCCACCGGGCCCTGCTGCTGCCCAACGGGGGCCTCTCCCCGGGCAACGACCCCGGCTTCAGCTGGGGTTCGTACGCCTGGACCGCCAGCACCTCCTTCTTCGCGGTGGCCTGGGCGCACACCGGCGAGGGCGCCAAGGCGGACCGGGTGCTGGACTGGGTGCTGTCCAAGCGCAACGGGCTGGGCGAACTCCCGGAGACCGTCAACGGATCCGGCCGGCCCTCGGCGGTGGTGCCGCTCGGCTGGACCGGGGCGCTGCTGCTGATCGCCGCACTGGCCCGGGACGGCGCCCCGCTGCCCGCGCCGCCGCTGCGGCGGTAGCGGCACGGGAGGGGGCGCCGGCCCGGGTGGGCGTCCCGGGCCCGACGCCCCGCCGACGCGCGCGGGCGGTCAGGACAGCTTGCCGCCGTAGTCCGGCAGCTTGAAGGTGCGCTCCGCGTGGCCGCCGACCAGATCGCTCTGCTTGTTGCCGATGTTGGCGATGATCGTGTACCCGCGCGATTCGATCTCGGCGCGCTGCTCGGTCTTGTACGCGCTGACCTCCTCGAAGAGGTCGGGCAGGTCCCGGACGTACAGCCCCGAGACCGGGTAGCCCACCTGCCTGAGGTTCCAGTCGGTGAGCGAGCCGATGATGCCCGGGCGGGCGGTGACGAAGAAGATCGCGGCGCCGTGCTCGTGGGCGTACCGGGTCAGGTCGCGGACCTCGGCGATGGCCGGCGTCGGGAGCGTCCAGAACCAGTGGAAGTCCGTCTCCAGCGAGGAGTTGTCGATGTCCAGGACGATCGCGGGGCGCTCGCCGGAGGGGGAGCGGGCGAGGCGCTGCTCGACGTACGGGCGGGCCTCGGAGACGACGGCGGCGACGTCGCGCTTCCACGTGCCGTAGTCGATGCCGAGGACGGCCGCGTTGCCGCCGGGAGCCCACGTCGTCGAGGCGGCCGGTGCGGCGGCGGGGGCGGGCGCCGCCGCCGGCGCCGCCGACGCGGTCGCGGCGGGGGCCAGCAGAAGGGCGGCGGTCGCGGCCGCCGTGCCGGCTGCGGTTCCGAGGGTGCGTATGCGGCTGCGGGTACGGGTGCTGCGCATGTGGGGGCGCTCCTCACGACATGGGGGTTTGGCATGTACGCGGCCAGAATCCGCACCAGCGCAAGGGATGTCTACCGGTCGGTAGGAAATTTCTTCCGGCCTTCCGGTGAACAGCCGTACCCGGCAGTCGAACGGGTGGGCCCGGGCGGCGGGTCCGTCAGGTCCGCCGCGCGCGCCGCTAGCGTGTGATGCGCAGGTAGGCGACCTCGTAGGACATCTCCGAGACGTCCGGCTCGGGCGCCGGGTGGTAACGGCCCGCGCACACCGACAGGTTGACGATGATGTACGCCCGCCAGCGCCGCCCGACGCCGGTGCGGTCCGCGTACACGCGGGTGCCGTTCACCCACCAGACGACCGACCTGGCGCCGAACCTGACCTTCAGGTCGACCCAGCCGCCGGGCTCGACGGCCGGGTTGCGGTAGTAGTGCGAGCCGCCGCCGCGGACGTGGTTGGAGAGTTCGAGGAGGTCCGGGTTGTCGGGGTGGTACTCGAAGACGTCGACCTCGTTGCCGCCGTCCCGCCAGGTCCAGATCGCCGGCCAGGCGCCGAGTTCCCGCGGGAGTCTGACGCGGGCCTCCAGGACGTCCTCCGCGCGGAGTTGGAAGCCCTCCCGGCTGCCCTCGGTGGTCAGCAGTCCCGCGTCCCACTTGCCGTCGGGACGGCGGGTCGCGCGAAACGTTCCGCTGCGGCTGTACGCGGGGTCGGGGACGAGGTGGTCGAGCTTGTTGTCGCCGGGGTTGATTGGGCCGCCGTTGGGATAGGCCCAGGACCGGCCGGCGACCCATTGGGTGGTGGACGTGAAGTCGGCAGTGAACACCGTCGTTGCGGCAGGGCGGAACCATGCCATGAGTTGCGAGATCACACGAAATGCCTGCCCGTGCGGCAGGTCGCCCATTCTGCGGATCTCCACCGGAACCGCCCGAAACCGGCTCGGTGCACCGGTGCGCCGGGTCTGCTCCGGCGCACCGGGCGCCCCTCGGCACACGGGCGGGTCACACGGTGTGCGAGGGGCGGACGCGTCTCAGGCGCCGGCCTGCCGGCGCGCCTCGCGCTCGGCGTTGCGCTCCTTGATCCGCACCGCTTCCTTGCGGACCTCCGCCTGCGTGGCGCGCTCCTTCTGCAGCCACTCGGGGTTGTCCTGCTTCAGGGCGTCGATCTGCTCGGTGGTGAGCGCCTCCGTGACGCCGCCGCGGGCGAGCCCCGCGATGGAGATGCCGAGCCGGGCCGCCACCACCGGGCGCGGGTGCGGGCCGAGCCGCCGCAGGTCCTGGAGCCACTGGGGCGGGTCGGCCTGCAGTGCGTTCAGCTCGCTGCGGGAGACGGCCCCCTCCCGGAATTCCGCGGGAGTGGCCTCGAGGTACACACCCAGCTTCTTCGCCGCGGTGGCGGGCTTCATGGTCTGGGCGGTCTTGTGCGACGTCATGCGACAAGAATATCGAGCGTGTGCGCTACTCCTGACCACGCCCGGTAACCTGGGCGGGTGACAGGCTCGGAAGCACCTCCCTCGTTCCGGCTCGCGTACGTCCCCGGAGTGACGCCCAGCAAGTGGGTGCGGATCTGGAACGAGCGCCTGCCCGACGTCCCGCTGGCCCTCGTGCAGGTCTCCGCCGCCGAGGCGCCGGACACGCTCCGTGACGGCGGGGCGGACGCGGGCCTCGTCCGGATCCCCGCCGACCGCGGCGGCCTCGCGGCGATCCCCCTGTACACCGAGACCACGGTCGTCGTGGTCCCGAAGGACCACCTCGTGGCCGCCGTCGACGAGGTGTCCACCGCCGACCTCGCCGACGAGATCGTCCTGCACCCCCTCGACGACACCCTCGACTGGGAGGCCCTGCCCGGCCGTCCCGCGTTCGAGCGGCCGGCGACCACCGCCGACGCGATCGAGCTCGTCGCGGCCGGGATCGGCGTACTCGTCGTGCCCCAGTCCCTGGCCCGCCTGCACCACCGCAAGGACCTCACGTACCGGCCGGTCACCGACGCCCCCGCCTCCCGGGTGGCGCTCTCCTGGCCCGAGGCCGACCCCACGCCCGACCTGGTCGAGCACTTCATCGGCATCGTCCGCGGCCGCACCGTCAACAGCACCCGCGGCCCGCAGCGGGGCAGCCGGGACGCCAAGGGCGGCAGCCGGGGCGCCGCCGCCGGCAAGGCCGCGGCCGGACGGGACCCGCGCGGCGGAGCCTCCGGCGGCAAGGGCGGCAAGGGCGGCGCGGCGAACAGCGGAGGCGGCAGGGGCGGTACGGCCAAGGGCGGCAGGGGAGCGGGACCCGCCAAGGGCGCCCGGACCGCCAAGGGAGCCAAGGGCGGCCGCCGCCGGCCCTGACCGGGAGCCCGCCCGCCGGGGCGGCCCGCGGGTCTACGAGCCGATCCGCACCACGGCGAGCGTGATGTTGTCCGGCCCGCCCGCCTCGATGGCGGCCCGCCACAGCTCGAAGACGGCCACGCCGTCGTCGTGGACCCGCAGCAGCTCCGCGACCTCGTCCTCCGGGACGGGATCGGTCAGGCCGTCCGAGCACACCAGGTAGCGCGCCCCCGGGCCGACCGGCCGCACCGAGACGTGCGGGAGGATCCCGCCGGGCCCGCCCCCGCCGCCGATCGCCTGGGTGAGCACCGACGACGTCCGCATCCCCGGGGGCAGCGGGGGGTTGTCGTCCACGCTCACCAGCCGCAGCTCCTCCCCGGTCGCGTCGAAGACCCGGCTGTCGCCGACGTTGAACGAGATCAGCGACGCGTCCAGGACGACCGCGCCCGCGACGGTCGTTCCCATCGCCGTCAGCCCCGGATCGCCGTCCGCGGCCGCGTACACCGCCCGGTCGCACCCGGCCACGGCCTCGCGGACCGCCTCCTCGCCGTCCAGGGCCGGCCCGAGGGCCGAAAGCCGCCGCACCACGAGCGCGCTGGCCACCTCGCCGGCCGGCTGGCCGCCGATGCCGTCGGCCACCGCCACGACGACGGGCTCGCCGAGCGGGAAGACGAACGTCTGCGGGGTGCGGGCGGCGGCTGCGCACATCGTCCACGGTCCCACGACGAGGCTGTCCTCGTTGTGGTCGCGGATCAGGCCGGGGTGGCTCAGGGCGCTGACGGCTACGTACGGCATCGCACCCTCCATTGTGATCCCGGACGCGCCCGCCCGCGCGGCTCAGCCGCCCAGCGCGCGCCGGCGCTGCATCCGGGCGATGTCCGAGGCCGTCACGATCCCGACGAGCCGCCCGCCGTCCACCACCAGCACCGGCAGGCCGGTGCCCGGGCGCAGCCGGTCGAGCGCCTCCGCCAGCGGCAGGTCCGGCGGGGCCACCGCATACCGCTCCAGCGGGTTCGCCACGTCGCGCACCCGCAGCTCCTCGCGCCGCTCCTGCGGCACCGACGCCAGCCGGGCCACCTCCACCACCCCGCTGGGGCGGCCGTCGAAGTCGTGCAGCGGCAGCACGGAGTGCCGCGCGTCCAGCGCCACCTCGTCGATGAACCGCCGCACGCTCAGCCAGTCCGCCGCCGCGGCCACCGGGCTCGTCATCGCGTCGGCCACGCGCACCCCCTCCAGCGCGGTGCGCAGCTCGGCGGTCCGGCGCTCGGCTGCGGCGACGAATGCCATGAACAGGCCGATCAGGACGAGCCACAGACCGTCCGGCGCCCCCCGAAGGAACGCGACCCACCCGCCGGCCGCGAGCAGCATGCCGAAGACCTGCCCGCTGCGCGACGCCGCCCGCTCGGCGCGCTCCCGGTCGCCCGTCCGCCACCACAGCAGCGCCTGCAGGACGCGGCCCCCGTCGAGCGGCGCGGCCGGCAGGAGGTTGAACACGCCGAGGAAGAGGTTCGTCCAGCCCAGCCACACCAGGACAGCCGCCGGGACCTGCCACCCGGCCAGGGCCTGCAGACCGGCCCCGGCGCCGAACGCCGCACCCCCGAGCAGCAGGCTCACCAGCGGCCCGCTCACCGCCACCAGGAACGCCGCCCCGGCCGTCGGTGCCCGGCCCATCCGGGTCATGCCGCCGAGCGCCCACAGGGTCACGTCCTCGACGGCGATCTTCCTGCGCCGGGCGGCCGCGGCGTGCGCCGTCTCGTGCAGCAGCAGGCTGGCCACCAGGGCGAGCGCGCCGACGGCCGCAGCCGCGGTGTAGACGGCGTCCGACCGGCCGGGCGTCCAGGCGGGCAGGGTCCGGCGGCCGAGCCCGTAGGCGAAGAGCAGCACGAGCAGCGGCACGCTCCAGTGCATCCGCAGCGGAACGCCGACCACCCGCCCGACGGGGACCGAGCCGTTCATCTCCGCCTCCTGCCCCTCGGCAGCCGGCCCACACGCCCATTGTCGCGCGCGGGCGGCCGCGCGGCCGGGCGCGCGTACGGCCCGCCGCCGGCGGGGTCAGCCCGCGGCCGGCGCCGAGTCGAGCTCCCAGGCGTGGCGCTTGAACTCCCGCAGGAAGTCGGCGTGGTCCTCCCACTGCCGGGCGATGCCGCGCAGGACGTCCCAGTGGTGCTCCACCGACTGGTCGATGACCCGGCGCAGCGCGGCGTCGGCCGTCTCCCGCTTCTCGATCAGGCCCCTGACCGCCGACGCCTCGAGCACCGCGTTGCGCAGCGCCCGCAGGGCCCGGGAGGTGTCGTCCATCGCGAAGCCGCGCTCGCTCCCCGTGGCCTCGTCGAACAGGGGCGTCAGGCGCGCCTCGATGAAGGCGGTGATCCGCTCGAAGTGCTGCACGTCCATCGGGGGCTCCCTCTCCGGCCGCCCGCGGCGGCCCGGCACATCGCGTCGTCGTTCCTGGCGCGGGCGGGTGCCGCCGGCGCGGTTGCAGCATAACGACCGAAGATCGTCCGCCCGGCGCCCGCCGGCCGGGCCGTGCCGCACCGGCAACAAGTGGCCCACAGCCCTGCAACGGTTGCGCCGATCCCCGTCGCTCCCCGTCCCCCCGGTGTTACCTTCCGTGTCGTCGGTGCGTTCCATCTCACAGCAGTCGGGGGGCGGTCAGTGGTGAGCGCTGCGGCGGGGTTCGGCCGTGCCGAGGGGGCGGAGGCCTTCCTCCGGAACATGATCTGGCGCCATCCGGGCGGGCGGCAGCCGGTGGTCGCCCTGCTGGGACCCCGCCGGTCGGGCAAGTCGAGCCTGCTGCGGGCCGTTTCCCAGGGGTGCGGCTCGACGGTGGTGCACGCCCACCTCGACTTCCACGAGAACCCCGTCGACCCGGTGTCCGCGGCCGCCCTGACCGCCTTCCAGATGATGCGCGGCTGGGACACCCTGCGCCGCAGCCCGGTCTTCCACCGCTTCGCCCTCGGACTGCTCGCGCTGAACGAGGAACTGGAGCCGGACCGGGCCCGCGCCACCGACCAGATCCGCGGGCTGATCCAGCAGTACACCCGCAACACCCGCGGCGGCCGGTTCGCCTCGCGCCTGGAGGAGGCCGTCGACGCCACGATGGACGTCGTCGCCACCGGCGTCCTCAGCCCGCTGGTCTCCGGGCCCCGCGAGACGGCGTCCGCCGTACGCGAGCGGGCCCGGCCCGTGATCGGCTCGCTGCTCCAGGGCCCCGCGCGGTGGGGCCTGCGCGATGCGCTGCGCTGGCACGTCGGCATCCCGGAGGCGGAGTCGGCGGGTTCCGTGGACGCCCTGATCCGGCTCAGCTCCGCCTCTCGGTCCGCGGTGGTCGCGCCGCTGATGGCGGCGTTCCTCGCCGACGCCAAGGACCAGGCCGAGCGCCACCCGGCGCTGCGGTCGGCGTGCTCCTGCGAGGTACCCGACTCCGAGCGGGCCCGCGGCCGGCACGACCACGCCTGGGTCCTGCTGGTGGACGGCGCGCAGACCCCGGCGGGCCGGCGCTTCCTGTCGGCGTTCCTCGCCGCCCGGCTGCGCAACGCGCAGAGCGAGCCGGGCGCGGCGGCCGCCGCCGACCCGGTCGTCGTCCTCGCCGCCTGCGACCAGTGGCAGCCCGAGTGGACGACCCGCTGGTGCGAGCCCTGGCGCACCACTCCGCTGCCCGACACCCCGCAGCGCCGCATCCCCCTGCTGTCGGGGGCCACCCGCACGGTGTGGACCCGGCAGGACGGGGCGGGCGCCGCGCCGGACGCCGCCTCGGCGGCGCACTACTGGTACCCCGTGTGGCTCGACCCGATGCCCGAGGAGCAGGCCGCCGCCGTCGCCGACGACGGGGCCCCGCTCGCCGCGCCCGTCCCCGCGCCCGTCGTGCACGCACTGACCGGCGGCCACTGGGGCGCCGTCCTCGCCGTACAGGAGCAGCGGGCCGCCGCGTCCCCGGACGCGGACGCCGCCGAACGCGACAGACCCCTGCCCGCCGCCGTCGACGCGGACGGCAGACCCCTGTGGTCGCGGGCCCTGGAGGAGTGCCTGCCCGAGGGCCTGGCCGTGCCCGGGGGCGCGTGGAGCGCACCGCCGCCCGCGGTGCTGGCCGCCGCCTACCTCGCGGACATGCGCACCGCGGACGATCCCCGGGTGCCGCCCGAGATAGCCGACCTGCCGCGGAGCCTGGAGCTGCTCCGCCGCAACCTCTGGGTCAGCACCTTCTTCCACCGCCCGTCCCTCATCCGGGACGTGGGCTGGGGCGAGGCCGACCGGCCCGCCGTCCTCCACCCGTGGCTGGGCCGCTGCGCCCTCACCGCCCTGTCCGCGGCCGGACCCGCCGGACCCGCCGGACCCGCCGGACCGGCCGGTCCGGGCGAGCCCGCCGGTCCGGCCCCGGGGGCCGCGCCCGACCCTTGGCGGGAGGTGTTCACCCGCCAGTCCCACGCCCTGGCCCCCCTCGCGGCCGCCCACGGCGGCCCGGCGCCCGGCCGGGAGGAGCAGCAGCTCTTCTACGACCTGTGCCTGGGCGACTTCGCGCCCGTCGCCGAAGCCCTCGCGAACCGCTTCGACCGCGACCACCGCGCGTGGGTGCGGCTCCTCGACTACCTCGCGTCGGCACCCTGCCGCCTGGTCCAGGAGCGGCCCGCGCACGAGGCGTACGCGGCCCTCCTCGCCGGCATCGAGCGGTCCGGCCGGGACGTCGTCGCCGTGGCCACGGCGAAGCTGCTGGCGCTGCTGTGGCTGTACAACGACCCGCTCACCGAGCGCAGCCGCCGCTGGGACGCCCAGATCGAAGAGGGCTTCGAACGCCTCGCGCACAACTCCCGCCTCCTCGACGTCAGCGCCCTCCAGCAGGCGGGCGCCCTGTTCGCCTGACCCGCCCGCCGCGGCCCCGACCGGCGCTCATGCGCGCCGGGCACCGTACGCACGCACCGCTAGGAGTCCTCATGCCCGCAGGTGTACGCATTCCCCGCTTCGTCCGGTGGCGCCGCCACCCGGTACTCGCAGGCTCCGCCGCCCTCCTGCTCGCGGCCGGCCTCGTCCTCGGCGGCATACGCGCGTACGGGGTGCTCTTCCCGCCGGAGCTGGCCTGCGGGAAGGGCATGACGGCCGCGGGCCGGGGCCCCGCCCTCGCCTGCGTCGGGGTGAACCTGGAGAGCACCCCGTTCACCAAGGACGAGCCGGCCCGCATGCGGGAGCTGGAGAAGACGATCCGTGCAGCCAACGACGCGGTGCGGGGCGAGTCGGCCGCCGTCGTCCTGATGCTGAACCTGTCGCCGGTCGTGGACGTGGACACGCTGACCCACGAGTCGCTGTACCACAACATCGAGGGCGCAGTGACGGCAGTGTGGCGGGCCAACAACACGGCTGCGTACGGCAGTCGGCCCGGCATCAAGCTGTACCTGGCCAACATGGGCAGCCGGTACGGCTCCTGGCGGCAGGCCGTGGACAGCGTCGGGAAGCACGCCGCCTCCGAGCGGATCGCGGCGGTCGTCGGCCTCGGCCAGTCCACCGAGGAGACCCGGCGGGCCGCCGCGGCCATCTCGAAGGAGCTGCACATCCCGGTGATCGGCTCGACGGTCACCGGGAACTCGATGAACCTCGATCCGGACGACCCCGCGAAGCCGATTCCCGACATGTTCCGCGTCGCCCCCACCAACACGCACGCGGTCATCGCCGCCAACCAGTACGCGGGCACGCTCAGCCAGGCCGTCACCTCCCTCGCCGTCATCGCGGACGGAGTCGCCGGCGACGACTACACGGCCACCCTGGCCGCGGAGGCCAAGACCCGCTTCCAGGCGCCGGGCCGCACCGTCACCACCCTGCCGTACACCTCGCCCCGCGAACTGGCCGCCGACTCCGGCCGCCGGAACTACCTGATCGACCAGTTCAACCTGATGCACGCCAATCTCTGCCAGGCCGCCCCGTCGGCCGTGTACTTCGCCGGGCGGGGCCGCGACCTCGGCGCGTTCGTCCAGACCTGGGTGCAGGGCGCGCCGTGCGGGATCGACAAGCTCCGGATCATCGCCGGGGACGACGCCTCGCAGGCCATCCGCGACGAGGCCGTGCTCGACGGGATCAAATCCGGACGCGTCGAGGTGGCGTACACGGCGCTGGCGAGCCCGCAGCAGTGGGGCGAGGACTGCCCCGGCACGGACGCGAAACGGAACTTCGACCAGTTCCGTTCGGCGTTCACCGGCAGCCCCGACCCGTGCACCAAGCAGGCGCCGGGCACCGGCCGGAGTGGCGCGGCCCCGCTCCGCTTCGACCCGGCGCACCTCGCCAGCGGCCAGGCCATGCTCACGCACGACGCGACGGCCGCCGCGATCAGCGCGGTCCGGCGGGCGGGGGAGGGGGTCCGCAACCCGGGCCAGCTGACGGGCATCCTCCACCAGTTCTACTGCGCGCAGATGCTGCCGGGCGCGAGCGGCTGGCTCTCCTTCGGCGACGACGGCAACCCGGTCGGCAAGCCGCTGCCGATCGTGCAGATCAACGCGGACGGGACGACGAACACCGTGTCCCTGACGTGGCCGAGCTCCGCGCCGAACCTGAGCCTGCCGCAGCGCGGCGGAACGGGCGCCCCCGGCTGCTGACGGGCCGGCGGGCGGCGGCAGGCCCCGGCGGCCCCGGCCCGGCGCCGGGGCCCGCCCGTTCCCTCCGCGTCCCGCACGTTCCCGTCCGGGCCCGGCCCTCCACCAGGTGGCGGGCCGGGCCGCCCACTTCCGGGTGACACCCGCCGTAGGGCGCCCCGCCCGTCGCGCGCCCGTCGCGGACGATCGGCGGCGGCCGGTTCCCCGCCGGCCCGCCCGCCGCCGAGCCCGGACGCTTGGGAGATCCCGTGCACATCCTCCTCGCCGCCAGCGCGTTCAACAGCCTCACCCAGCGCGTCCACGCCGAACTGCGCGAACGCGGGCACAGCGTCGCGGTCGAGCTCGCCCTGCCGGGCACCCGCCTCGCCGACGCCGTCGCGCGGCACCGGCCCGACCTGGTGCTGGCGCCCATGCTCAAGACGGCCATCCCGCCAGAGGTCTTCACCGCGCACACCTGCCTCGTGGTCCACCCCGGCCCGGTGGGCGACCGCGGGCCGTCCTCCCTCGACTGGGCCGTCGGCGACGGCGCGACCCGGTGGGCCGTCACCGTCCTCCAGGCCGAGGCCGAGATGGACGCCGGCGACGTCTGGGCGTCCGTCGAGTGCCCGCTCCCGCCCGTCGCCAAGAGCGACGCCTACCGCGGCGAGATCGCCGACGCCGCGCTGGCCGCGGTCGTCCTCGCCGTCGACCGCTTCGCCTCCGGCACGTACACGCCCCGGCCGCAGTACACCGGCCGCGCCCGTCCGCCCATGCGGCAGGAGCACCGGCGCATCGACTGGCAGCGCGACACCACCGACACGGTCGTGCGCACGCTGCGGGCCGCCGACTCCCGGCCCGGCGTCCTCGACGAGCTGCTCGGCGGCCGGTGGTACCTGCACGGCGGACACCCGGAGGACGGCCTGCGCGGCCGGCCCGGGGAGCTCCTCGCCACCCGCACCGGCGCGGTCTGCCGGGCGACCGCCGACGGGGCCGTGTGGATCCCCGAGCTGCGGGCCGTGCGCGTCCCCGGGCAGCCCGCCCCCGTCAAGCGCCCCGCCACCCTCGCACTCGGCGGCCTGCGGCCCGGGGACGCGCACGGCCCGCAGCTCGGGGATCCACAC
>NZ_RPSE01000789.1:0-928 GCF_003949955.1 Streptomyces sp. WAC05292 | reverse complement strand
CTCCACGGCCCGGCCCGCACCCCCGGTACGGCAGATCCTCGCAGGTCGCGGGCCCGCCCCCGACCGGCCGGGCGCGATCCGGCCGACAGGCGGCCGGATCGGGCGCTGTACGGCCGTTGTAGGCTTGCGTAGCGGATGGCCGGTACATCCTGTTGGGCACAAGGGGCCTACGCGCGGGGAGTTGGTGAGCAGCCGGTGAACGAAGCGCTGCCCGCCGCCTCCGCCGCCGCGGACCCCGCCGCGTCCTTCTCGCTGCTCGGGCCGGTCCAGGCGCACCACGGCGCTCTCGCCCTCCCCCTGGGACCGCCGCAGCAGCGCGCCGTGCTCGCGATGCTCCTGTGCCGGCACAACACGGTCGTCGACACCGGCGAGTTGGTCGACGGACTGTGGGGCGAGGCGCCGCCGCACACCGCCGTCGGCACCGTCCGCTCGTACGTGTACCGGCTGCGCCGCATCCTCGGCGACCGCATCGACACCCACGGCCAGGGCTACCGCCTGCGCCTCGGCCACGGCGAGCTGGACCTGTGCCGCTTCGAGGACCTCGTCGCCGAAGCCCGCGGCGCGGCGGCCGACGGGGACCCGGCCGCCGCCCGCGACGGGCTCGCGAAGGGGCTGGGAATGTGGCGCGGGACCCCGCTGGCCGGCCTTCCGGGGCCGCAGGCCCGCATCCAGCGCGACCGCCTCGCCGAACTGCGCCTGTCGGTGCTCGTCGAGCGGATCGAGCTGGACCTGCTGCTCGACCGGCACGCACGACTGGTCGGCGAACTCACCGGGCTCTGCGCGGAACACCCCCGCCACGACCGGCTCCGCGCCCTGCTCGACACCGTCCTGGAACGCAGCGGACGCGGCGGCGAGGCCCGTACGGCCCCGCCCGGCGGCGCCCGGCCGGCCGGGCCGCCGCAGGGACCGGCCCCCGGCACCGCCGCCC
>NZ_RPSE01000788.1:0-928 GCF_003949955.1 Streptomyces sp. WAC05292 | reverse complement strand
ACCCGCTGTACATCACGATGCCCGTGCAGCTGGTCGTCGCGGACGCGGGCACGCACCTGGTCTTCCACGACAACACCTGGGACGGGCGGGTGCTGCTGCGCGAGGGGGAGGAGGGTGCCGGGTCGGGCCCGGACCGCCCCGGTACGTGTGAGCTGCGCATGGACGGCGGCCCGCTGCGCTGCTGGGTGCTGGCGGGCACCCCGGCGCGGGTGCTGCGGGGCTGGGCGGCGCTGACCGGCGCTCCCGCGGTCCCGCCCGCCTGGGCGCTGGGGTACCAGCACGCGCGCTGGGGGTTCGGCAGCGCGGACGAGGTGCGGCGCGTGGTGGCCGGGTACCGGTCGCGCGGGCTGCCGCTGTCGGCGGTGCACCTGGACATCGACCACTACGACGGGCACCGGGTGTTCACCGTGGACCGGGAGCGTTTCCCCGACCTGCCCGGGCTCGCCGGGGAGTTGGACGGCGCCGGGGTGCGGCTCGTGTCGATCGTCGACCCGGCGGTGAAGGTGGGCGACGCGGTGCACGCGGCGGGACGGGCGGTCGGCGCGCACGGGGCGTTCGTACGGGACGCGGCGGGGCGGGAGGTGCGGGGCGAGGTGTGGCCGGGTCGGTGCGCCTATCCGGATTTCACCCGCCCGGAGGTGCGCGCGTGGTGGGGCGGGCTGTATGCGGAGAGGCTCGATCAGGGCTTCTCGGGGGTGTGGCACGACATGAACGAGCCGGTGTCGTTCGCGCCGTTCGGGGAGACCACCCTGCCGCGGTCGGCGCGGCACGGGCTGGACGGGGAGGGCGGCGACCACCGGGCCGCGCACAACGTGTACGCGCTCAACATGGCCCGGGCCGGCTGGGAGGGCCTGGTGCGGCTGCGGCCGGGCGAGCGGCCGTTCCTGTTCTCGCGTTCGGGGTGGGCGGGCATGCAGCGGTACGGGGG
>NZ_RPSE01000787.1:0-930 GCF_003949955.1 Streptomyces sp. WAC05292 | reverse complement strand
CTTCACGGCCACCGCCTGCACCGCCGCCGCATGCACCACCATCAGCGACACCCGGTGCGCCACCACGTCGTGCATCTCCCGCGCGATCCGCGTCCGCTCCTCCGTACGGGCCCACTCCGCCCGCTCCGGCCGATCCGGCCGCGGCGTCCGCAGCACCCCGAGCATCTCCCGCAACTCCGTCAACGCCTGCCGGCCCATGTCCCCCACCAGCGCCGCGTTCCGCGCCGCCTTCACCGGATCCTTCACGGCCACCGCCTGCACCGCCGCCGCATGCACCACCATCAGCGACACCCGGTGCGCCACCACGTCGTGCATCTCCCGCGCGATCCGCGTCCGCTCCTCCGTACGGGCCCACTCCGCCCGCTCCTCCGCCCGGTCCGCCAGCAGCGACAACTCCCGCTCCAGCGAATCCGCCCGCTCCTGCAGGCTCTCCATCAGCCGCCGCCGCGCCCCCACGTACATCCCGAGCAGCACGGGCGGCACCGTCAGCGCCACCGCCATGAACAGCGACAGCCCCACCACCAGCGTCCGCCCGGCCTCCTCCTCGCCGACCGTGCGCACGTACGTCACGACGAAGGTGGCGACGAAGGACATCACGGAGAGCGTCGCGGTGATCCGCCGCGGCACCTCGCAGGCGGCGAGCGTGTACAGCCCCACCAGGCTGAGCAGGAAGCCCATCTCCGCCGGCGTGACGGCGATACCGACGAGCACCACCGCGACCGGCACCCGCCGCCGCAGCACGACGACGGCCCCGGTCAGCACCCCGAACAGCACCCCGAGCACCACGGGCACACCGGTGTCACGGGCGAAGACCACCCCCTCGGCGGCGCACTCCGCGACCGACACCCCCGCCAGCGAAACATCCAGCACGGCTGCCCGCCGCCGGTCCCACCACAGGGGCCCGTCCCGCCCGTCCCCACCCTGCTCTTC
>NZ_RPSE01000786.1:0-932 GCF_003949955.1 Streptomyces sp. WAC05292 | reverse complement strand
GCGGCCCTCACCGGTCTGGTGAACCGCTACGCGCGGGACAAGAAGCTGCTGCGGGAGAAGGACGACAACCTCGCCGGCGAGGACATCCGCGAGGGCCTGACGGCGATCATCTCGGTCAAGCTGGGCGAGCCGCAGTTCGAGGGCCAGACGAAGACCAAGCTGGGCAACACCGAGGCGAAGACCTTCGTGCAGAAGGTCGTCCACGAGCACCTCAGCGACTGGTTCGACCGCAACCCCAACGAGGCCGCGGACATCGTCCGCAAGGCGATCCAGGCCGCCACGGCCCGCGTCGCGGCCCGCAAGGCCCGCGACCTGACCCGCCGCAAGGGCCTCCTGGAGAGCGCCTCGCTGCCCGGCAAGCTCTCCGACTGCCAGTCCAACGACCCGACGAAGTGCGAGATCTTCATCGTCGAGGGCGACTCCGCCGGCGGCTCCGCCAAGTCCGGCCGCAACCCGATGTACCAGGCCATCCTGCCGATCCGCGGCAAGATCCTGAACGTCGAGAAGGCCCGTATCGACAAGATCCTCCAGAACACCGAGGTCCAGGCGCTCATCAGCGCCTTCGGCACCGGCGTCCACGAGGACTTCGACATCGAGAAGCTCCGCTACCACAAGATCATCCTGATGGCGGACGCCGACGTCGACGGCCAGCACATCAACACCCTGCTGCTTACCTTCCTCTTCCGCTTCATGCGCCCGCTGGTCGAGGCCGGACACGTGTACCTCTCCCGCCCCCCGCTCTACAAGATCAAGTGGGGCCGGGACGACTTCGAGTACGCGTACTCCGACAGGGAGCGCGACGCGCTCGTCGAGCTCGGCAAGCAGAACGGCAAGCGGATCCGGGAGGACTCGATCCAGCGCTTCAAGGGTCTGGGCGAGATGAACGCCGAGGAGCTGCGCGTCACCACCATGGACGTCGACCACCGCGTGCT
>NZ_RPSE01000785.1:0-933 GCF_003949955.1 Streptomyces sp. WAC05292 | reverse complement strand
TGTCCGTGTGCGGCTGGGCGCAGGAGGACGAGGCCTGGCAGGAGCAGGAGCCGTGCGACGCGCCGCTCTCCGGCAGGGCGACGGAGTCGCGCAGCGCCGTGACGGTGAGTTCACCGAGGTCGAGGTCGAGGTCGTCCAGGGCGAGGACGCCCTCGGTGGGGTCGGTCATGTGTCAGCCTCTCGCATGGTCGGAAGAAGGTGGATCGGGCGGCGGCGTGGGCCGTCAGCCGATCGGTGTGTCCGTGTGCGGCTGGGCGCAGGAGGACGAGGCCTGGCAGGAGCAGGAGCCGTGCGACGCGCCGCTCTCCGGCAGGGCGGCCGTGTCGCGCAGCGCCGTGATGGCCAGGTCGCTGAGGTCGAGGTCCAGGTCCAGGTCGAGGCCCTCGGGGGCGGGGCCGGCCATGTTTTCGGGCATGGCGGACTTCCTCTCTGGTGGAAGGGGTTGCCGGGCCGCCGGTGACTGCGCCGGAGTCGTCCGGCGCCTGCGGCCGGCGAGTGGAGCGCCCGGGACGGGGAGTGCCGGATCGCCGTACGGGCCGTGGCCGGACTGTCCCGGCACACGGCCCCCGGAGGCGTCCGAATGTGCGTTCGTTCGTGGTGCGCTTCGAGTCTCGGCGGCGGACCAGTCCAACGGCAAGTCCACGTGTCACGTTGGCCTGTTGTCCTGGCCTGGTTCGTCACCTCAGCCGCAGTCCAATGACGTTCCACCCGACCGCGAGTGGCCTGTGCTGTGGCCTTGGCGGGTCGGCCGGTCCACCGGGGACGCGAGTGATCGTTGCTGCGTGGTACGGCGCGCCGCAATTCGGCGGTCTGTCGGGAACGCACGGTTCCGCTGCCCGGGCGCTCGCTGCCGGACGGCGGACCCCGCCGCCCGCTGCCGCCCGCCGCGGCCGGTGGTCCGTCCGGAACCGGCCAAACTGCGCCCCCCGGCCC
>NZ_RPSE01000784.1:0-935 GCF_003949955.1 Streptomyces sp. WAC05292 | reverse complement strand
CTCCCGTCCGCCTTTTCGGCCGACTTCTTATGACAGAAGGCTGTCATTTCGACAGCATGCTGTCAATGCCCCTCGCGCGCGGCTCTCCCTCGTGCGCGAGGGGAGCGCGCGCACGAGGGAGGGACGAGCGCGAGGGGCATTGACAGCATGCTGTCGAAATGACAGCCTTCTGTCATAAGAAGTCGGCCGAAAAGGCGGACGGGAGGGCCCGCGGCGGTGGAGTGCACCGGCGGACCCGCGACCGCCCGCCGATGCGCACGGGAGGCGATCCACATGACCGCGAACCGCTCCGACAGGCCGGTCCACCTGGCCGTGTACGACACGTACGCGGACTGGGAGACGGGCCACACCACGGCACACCTCACCCAGCGCGGGTTCCGCGTCCGGACCGTCGCGGTAGACGACCGGCGCGAGGTGACCACGATGGGCGGCGTCCGCATCCGGCCCGACGGGGCGCTGTCGGACCTGTCGCCGCAGGACTCCTCCCTGCTGATCCTGACCGGCGCGGCGCTGTGGGACACCGGCGACGAGCTGGCACCCTTCGCGGCGAAGGCGGCGGAGTTCCTGGCCGCCGGGGTTCCCGTGGCGGCGATCTGCGGGGCCACGGCGGGCCTGGCGCGCGCCGGGCTGCTGGACGGGCGCGCCCACACCAGCGGCGCCGCCGCGTACCTGGCGGAGCAGCCGGGCTACGCGGGGGCGGAGCGGTACGTCGAGGCCGACGCGGTGACGGACGGCGATCTGATCACCGCCGGGCCGACCGAGCCGGTGGCGTTCGCGCGGGAGGTCTTCGCCCGGCTGGACGTGTACGGACCGGAAGTGCTCGACGCGTGGTACCGGCTGTTCCACGACTCGGACGCGAGCGCCTTCCCGGTGCTGATGGCGGCGGCGGAGCGCGGGGATGCCTGAGCGCGCGGCGGCGGCGGGCGGGGCCGCGG
>NZ_RPSE01000783.1:0-940 GCF_003949955.1 Streptomyces sp. WAC05292 | reverse complement strand
GTCCACTGTGAGAAGAATTTCAGGAAATCGTTCGCGGAACGGCGCGCTTTGATGATGCGATGCGTTTTGTCATCACTCGACAGCACCATAAACGGTACCTGGAAGTTCTGCTGAAACTTGTCATCGTGAGCCAGATACTGCACTTCTTTACCGCGCTCCTTAAACGCCAGACCGTGGTCAGAGAAATAGACCATCGAGAAGCTGTCGCCGCTGTTGCGCAGCTGCGCGTACAGCTTGCTGAGCAGATCGTCGGTTTGCGTCATGGTGTACAGATAACACGAGGTCTCTTTGGATTGCACAAACTCCGCATATTTTCCCCCGGTACGATCGCATGCCTGCGGGTGTGACCCCATCAGGTGCAGGACGATCAGCTGCGGCTGGGTGCGCTGAGTGGCAAAGACCTGCGCGGTCATTTTTAGCAACGCTTCATCTTTTGTGTTTTTATCGGCTTCGAAATCACCGCTTTTCAGGAACTGTACCTCGTCGGCACGCTTCGCGATGCTGGCAATGGCGGTATCATACTCGCCGATCTGACCCTGGTTGGAGAACCACCACGTCTGAAAACCTGCCCGGTTGGCCAGGGTGACAAAATTATCCTGAAACTGCGGTTTTCCATCCACGACACGGTTGAGCGTCAGACCGAGAGATTTCTGCGTCGAACCGCTGGCCGCCACGTAATCGGTAAACAGCGTACCGTTGACGGAGCTGGCAAACGGCGTGTTATCCCAGTGACCGCCAAACGCGCCGAGCGCATCGCGACGCGCGCTTTCACCGATCACCACCCCATAGGTGTGATACTTCGGTTTCACCGCCAGCACGTTCCAGGTATCTTTCATGGTGGAAAGCTCGGCCATACGCGCCTGCTCGTCGAGCACTTCCTCGTTATTCACTACCACGTCTTTAACGAAGCGAAACACCGGATACCCGGTATCTTTAAGCT
>NZ_RPSE01000782.1:0-944 GCF_003949955.1 Streptomyces sp. WAC05292 | reverse complement strand
GTCATGGGCCGCAAGCGGGGCGGGGTCTGGCGGGACGTGACGGCCGGGGAGTTCGCCGGCGAGGTGCTGGCGCTGGCGCGGGGGCTGGTCGCGCAGGGGGTGGGGTTCGGGGACCGGGTGGCGGTGATGTCGCGGACCCGGTACGAGTGGACGCTGTTCGACTTCGCGCTGTGGGCGGTCGGGGCCCAGCCCGTGCCCGTGTACCCGAGCTCCTCGGCCGAGCAGGTGCAGTGGATCCTGTCCGATTCCGGGTGCACCGCGTGCGTCGTGGAGGACGAGGACCAGGCCATGACCGTCGGGTCGGTCGTCGGGGGGCTGCCGCGGCTGCGGCGGCTGTGGCAGCTCGATGCCGGGGCCCTCGCCGGGCTCGTCGCCGACGGGCGGGGCGTGCCGGAGGACGTGGTGCACGGGCGGCGGGGGGCGGTGACGCCCGACGCCGTGGCGACCGTCATCTACACGTCGGGGACGACCGGGCGCCCCAAGGGGTGCGTGCTGACCCACGCGAACTTCATGTTCGAGGCGGACACGCTGGTCCGGCGGTGGGAGTCGGTGTTCCGGACCGGGCCCGGGGAGGTTCCGTCCACGCTGCTGTTCCTGCCGCTCGCGCACGTCTTCGGGCGGGTGGTGGAGGTCGCGGCCGTCCGGGCGCGGGTCAAGCTGGGGCATCAGCCGGATCTGGCGGCGGCGGAGCTGGTGCCGGAGCTCGCGGCGTTCCGGCCGACGTTCGTGCTGGGTGTGCCGTACGTGTTCGAGAAGGTGTTCGCGGCGGCCCGCCGGGCGGCGGAGGCGGAGGGGCGGGTCGGTGTCTTCGACCGGGCCGTCGAGGCTGCCGTGCGGTATGCGGAGGCGTGCGAGCGGCAGGCGTTCGGGGCGGGGCCGGGGCCGTCGGCGGCGCTGCGGGTGCAGCACCGGCTGTACGAGCGGCTGGTGTACGGGCGGGTCCG
>NZ_RPSE01000781.1:0-948 GCF_003949955.1 Streptomyces sp. WAC05292 | reverse complement strand
CCCCACGACTCGTACGCGGCCGGATCGGCCAGCGAGTCCGCCGCCACCCGGTGGAGCAGGAGCGGCCCGTTCCGCCCGTACCCGGTGGAGTACGCGTAGACGTGGCCGTCGTCGGCGAGCGCCCACGTCAGCAGCTGGAACAGCCCGCCGTGGGCGTCCCCCGGGAACCGGGCCCCGGTGTGCCGCCAGGTCGCGCCCGCGTCGTCCGACCGCCAGACCTCCGCCCACAGCACGTTCCCCCACCCGCGGTGCACGCTGACGTGCAGGTACAGGCTGCCGTCCAGCAGGATCACGTCGGACGGCAGCATGGTGGTGAAGAGCGGGTTGTCGTGCTCGTACGCCCACAGCTGCCGGGCGTGCTCCCCGCCGACGGCCCCGCTCCAGGCGATGCCCTCGTCGAGGCGCGAGGTGTCCGAGTACAGGCCGACGGGGGAGCGCCACCAGCCGCCGCCCACGCGGGCCTCCTCGAAGGTGTCGCCGAACACGAACAGCATCCGGCCGTCCGGCACCCGGACCGGAATCCCGAGGTCGGTGGCCTCCATCCGGAAGCGCGTGGTGATCCCCGGGCCGGTGAGGTCGCGCACCTTCGCCACCAGGAGCCCTCCGGACCCGCCCCGTCCGTCGCCTTCGGGCCCGTCGGGGCCCCGGACCCCGGCACGTCCGCCCGGGCCGGCCCCGAGGGCCGCCGCGGCCGCCGCCCGCAGAAACGTCGACCGGCGCATCCCCGGCCCGCGCACCACCGTCACGCCTGCACAACCCGGACTGCCGTCCGCACGTCACGCCCGCCCGGCGGTGCACCCGCTCCCGCGCGCCCGGGCGGAACGCCCGCCCTGCCCTCGCCGCCCCGCGGTGGCGCGTTCGGGTGGACCCCGAACCGCCGAGACCCGTATCGGCCGCGTCGTCCGCCACGATGGAGGACGACGCGGCCGATACGGGTCTCGGCGGTTC
>NZ_RPSE01000780.1:0-952 GCF_003949955.1 Streptomyces sp. WAC05292 | reverse complement strand
GCCTCGGCGGGGGAGCGGAGCCGAGGCGTCCGGTGGCCGGTGCGGAGGGCGCGTGCGGGCGGCGCCGCCGGGCCGCGGCCGCCGACGGGGCGGGCAAGGCTGAAGGCTCCCTCCGCGTCCTCGCGCATGCCGGACAGCTTGGTTCCGGACCCGAACCGGGTCAATACGCCATAAGGCTCCCCGGCGGTCCCGGGTCGCGTGACCTGCGGAATGCGGGCCGGCAGGCCTTCGCCGCAGGGCCCGTACGGGTCCACAATGGCCCCATGGACCACGCCACACCCCTGGAGCAGGCGCTGCACGCCGCCCGCGCGCTCGTCATCGCCGACCTCGTCGCGGGGCAGGTCGCCGACGCGGACGTCGTCTCCCTCGTCGAGGAGTCCGTCACGCACCGCCGGTGGTGGGTGGAGCAGTGGCCGGAGGGGGTCGACTACCTGGCGGGGCTCGTCGCCCAGGACGTCCAGGACGCCCTGCTGGAGAAGTACGGGCGCTGGCCGCTGTGCCCGGTGTGCTCGCACGGCGACCCGCACGCGCTCGACGTGGAGCCGGAGTTGGGGCCGGACCCCCACTGGGTGTGCGGGAAGGCGGGCGTGAAGGTCGCCTCCGTCGGCGCGCTCGGCCCGGTCTTCGGCTCCGGCCGGTGAGCCGCCGGTGACGCTCTACATCGACCCGCCGACCTGGCCGGGCCACGGCCGCATGTGGTCGCACCTGGTCAGCGACGTCTCCTATGAGGAGCTGCACGCCTTCGCCGCGTCGATCGGCTGCCCGCCGAAGGCGTTCGACGGCGACCACTACGACCTGCCGGCGTTCCGGTACGCGGACGCCGTCGCGGCGGGCGCGGTGGAGGTCGGCAGCAAGGAGCTGGTGCGCCGGCTGACCGCGGCGGGCCTGCGCAGGCCGAAGCACCGGCCGACGGCCTGACGGGCCGGCCCGGGGACCCCTCCCGGGCCTCGCC
>NZ_RPSE01000077.1:0-21261 GCF_003949955.1 Streptomyces sp. WAC05292 | reverse complement strand
CCTCGGTGGGGGGCCGTGGGCGGCGGCTCAGAGCTTGCGTAGTCCATCGATGACTGCCTCTATCAGTGCCAGGTCGGGGAGTTTGGCGGGGGCGACGGGCGGGCGTGAGAGCACGTGGCCGGCGGTGATCAGGTCGCCCAGCAGGACGGTGACCACACTGACCGGCAGGGCGAGGTACGCGGAGATCTCGGCCACCGACAGCGGTGACCTGCACATCCTCATGATCGCTGCGTGCTCGGGTTGCATCCCGGGCCTGGGCCCCGTCTTGGCGATGATCAGGGTGACGAGGTCGAGGGGGACCGGGGACACCGGTCCGCTCCGCCCGCCCGTGATCACGTAGAGCCGCTCGGGAGTGCCGTCTTCCCAGTCCCGGCCCGGGTTGCTCACGCGGTCAGCCCTCCCCCGGGCGCGGTGGCTCCGGGGGCGTCTCCGACCCGCGGCGGGCTGCTCAGGTGCTCGCCGATACGGGCGACCAGGTCGCGCATGCGCTGGCCCATCAGGCCGGCGTCGACTCCCTCGTCGGCCAGGACCGCCAGGTAGGCGCCCGCTCCGGCCGCCATCAGGTAGAAGAACCCGCCGTCCATCTCGATCACCACGAGCCGCATCCGGCCGCTGCTGTGCGGGAGTTCGGCGGCGACGGCGCCGGCGAGGCTCTGGAGTCCGGCGCAGGCGGCGGCGAGCCGGTCGGCGGTGTCGGTCTCCGTGCCGTACTGGGCCATGCGCAGGCCGTCGGCGGACAGGACGATGACGTGGCGGGTCTGCGGAACGCTTTCGGCCAGGTCCTTGAGCATCCAGTCCATGTTGCTCTGCTGCTGACTCATGGCTGTTCCCCCTTGCTCGCCGTGTCCGGCGAGGCGTCTGTGTTCGGGCTTGCTGCGGCACGGCGGCTCGGGACGGTCTTGCTGCTGGTGTCCCCGGTGAGGCCGCCCTGGAAGGCGGCCAGCCACATGCCGGGTTCGGGTTCGGGTGCCGCGGCGGCCGCGGCGGGTGCGGCGGAGGCCGCGGGTGCGGCCGCGGCGGTCTCGTCCGGGGCCGTGGCGCGGGTGCGGCGGCGGCCGGCGGGCGGACCGCGGCGGGCGCGTCGTCGGAGGCCGCCGTGTGCTCCCCGGCGGCCGACCGCTCCTCCGCGGCGGAGGGTTCGCCGACCACTGCGGGCAGGGCCTCGGACCCGGCGGCGGGCAGGGCGGCCCGCGGGCCGGAGGCGGTGCCGATGCCGTGGGCGACGCCGCTCGCCGCGGAACTGGCGGTGATCAGGGCCTGCGGGATGACGAGGACTGCGCGGACGCCGCCGTACGCCGACGCGCGCAGCGAGACCTGGAAGTCGTAGGCCTGCGAGAGCCGGCCGACCACGGCGAGGCCCAGGCGGGGCGTCTCGCCGAGGTCGGCGAGGTCGATGCCCTCCTGCGCCTGGCGCAGCATCCGCTCGGCGCGCCTGCGCGCCTCCTCGCTCATGCTGACGCCGCCGTCCTCGATCTCGACGGCGATGCCCGAGTTCACGTCGACGGCGGTCAGGTGGACCTTGGTCTGCGGCGGCGAGTAGCGGGTGGCGTTGTCGAGGAGCTCGGCGAGGGCGTGGATGAGCGGTTCGACCGCCGGTCCGACCACGGCGACCTGGGAGACCGAGTGGAGCTCCACGCGCTGGTAGTCGATGATCCGGGACATGGCGCCGCGGAGCACGCTGTAGAGCGGGACGGCCTTGGACCACTGGCGGCCGGGGCGGGCGCCGCCGAGGACGGCGATGGAGTCGGCGAGGCGCCCGATGAGCGCGGTGCCGTGGTCGAGGCGCAGGAGGTCGCCGAAGACGTCGGGGCTGCGGCCGTGGCGGTCCTCCATGTCGCGCAGTTCCTGCGCCTGCTGGTGGACGATGGCCTGGACGCGGCGTGCGATGTTGACGAAGGCGCGCTGCGCGGAGTCGCGCAGGTCCTCCTCCGCGACGACGGCCTCCAGGACGGAGCGCAGCACGGCCTGGTGGGCGGCGCGGAACTCCGGGGTGAGTCCGGGCCCGTGGGTGCCGGGCTCCTCCAGGGAGGCGAGCACCTCCTCGGGGAACTCCCCCTTGCGCAGCCGCTCGACGACATCCGGCAGGAGCTCCTGCGCCAGGCGGACGGTCTCGGTCTGCTGCCGGGCGAGGGCCGCCTCCTGTGCGGCGACGGCGGCGCGCAGGACGGCGACGGCCCTGCTGCGCCGGGCGGCCACGGCGCAGGCGAGGGCGACCGCCGCGAAGGCGACGGCGCCGACCCAGGCGACGGGCGGGCGGGCGGGTGCGGAGACCGCTGCGATGGCGATCGCCGCGGCAACTGCGGTCGCCAGGGCGGGAAGCGCCCAGACGACGGGTGAGGTGGCCCCTGGACTACCGGGCGACGATCCCACGCGAACCATCAGAACCCTCAAACGATCGAAAGCGAATGATCATAGGACAACGGCCCGGAATCTTAGCGGCTCCGCGCACGACCCTTGACAGCAGGTCATGATCCGGACAGGACAACCGGGTTGAGTCCTGCGTTTCTGTCCGAAACCCGTTTGTGTGCCGGTCGGGGGCGTTTTCCCGTGGTTTGCTACTGACCGGTACCCCGCGCGGAACCAGTGATTCCCCCGGGGGCAGAATGATCTTCGGCAGAGCCCCGCCATTCGCCGGCTCGCCTCCTCACGGACCCGCACGGAACAGGAGCGCACGCGTTGAACCAGGCGACGCGCGAACAGGCCCAGCACTTCCTCCGGCAGGACGAGCGGCTCGTCGCCGCATGCGCCTACGAACTCGGCCCGGGCGTGCCGTACCCGCCCGAGTCGCTCCTCGCGCCGCCGGAGCCCCCGGCGCTCTCCCGGCGCATAGAGGCACGGATCCCCCGCCCCCTGCGCCAGTTCGTCCACGCCAAGGCGCTCGACCCGCGCCTCTCGCGTCCCGCCGCCGCGGCGGAGGGCGTCGACCGCCTCCCGGACGCCGTGGACGCACTGGGGTCGCGGCTGCTGCACGGCAAGAGCATGGAGGGCGGCTGGGAGAGCGAGGCCGGCCGCTTCCTCGTCAGCCGGGCGAACGCCCGCGGCTCGGTCGGCGGGGTACTCGCCGTCACGGACCGGCGCTGGTTCGCCCTGACCGACGTCTCCCCGCTGTGGCGGTCCACTCCGGTGATGCGGCAGTACTGGGAGGTGCCGCGACAGGCGGTCTCCGCCCTGCGGGCCGGCCCGCGCGGGGTGGTACAGAAGGGGCGCATGGACATCGAGTTCACGGACGGGTCCTGGGTGGCGGTCCTCGCCTCGCCGGCATCGGCGGCGCGGCCCTTCGCCGAGGCGTCGGTCCACCACCGCTGAGGCGCCGCGGGACAGGGGCCCGGCGGCCCGGCCCGGAGCTGGTGGTCTGTACCAATCCTGCGCGGGTGGCGCACACTGCCGTGACGCCTGATGCGGGAGGACCCATGACGCCCACCGGCCGCAGCGCCGCCGAACTGCCCCTGCACCGCCTCCAGGTGCCCCAGCCGCACCTGCTGCCCTTCGCCGTCGGCTCCTTCGACGCGATCGGCCCGCTCTCCCGTGCCGGGTTCCCCCACCGGCACACCTTCCACGAGATCGCCCACGTCACCGGCGGCAGCGGTGAGCACGTCCTCGACCTCGTGCCCGGCCCCCTCGCCCCGCCCCTGCTGTGCGTGATCACCCCCGGCCAGGTGCACCACTGGGAGGGGGCCGAGGGGCTGACGGGACGGGTCGTCCTCTTCCACGAGGACTTCCTCGGCGGGCACCCCGAGGACGCCCGCGCTCTGCGCCGGCTCGCCGGCCGCCCCACGGTCCCGCTGGGGGCGCACGCGCCGCGCGTCGCCGGACTGGCCGACGCGATGGAGGAGGAGTACCGCGCCCTGCGGCCTGGATACGCCGGCGTGCTGCGCGCCTACCTGCACATCCTCGTCGTGGAGGCCGCGCGTGCCGCCGAGGCGGTCCCGCCGCCGGCCGTGCCCGCCGACCGGGCGGACGGCCTCGCCGAGGCGTTCGGGCGGATCACCGCCCGGCCGGGCGGGGCGCAGCTGACGGTCGCCGCCTGCGCCCGCGAACTCGGCGTCTCCACCGGCCACCTGCACGCCGCCGTGAAGCAGGCGACGGGCCTGACCCCCGGCGAGCTGATCCGCCGCGCGCAGACGCTGGAGGCGAAACGACTGCTGGCGGGCACGGACATGACGGTGCGACAGGTCGCCCACCAGGCCGGATTCACGGACCCGTCCTACTTCTGCCGCTTCTTCCGGCGCGAGACAGGCCTGACCCCCGGCGGGTTCCGGGCCGGGCTCGCAGGAAAACACCACGATCCCCGGATCACGTCCATCGCGGCGCCCGAATCCGGGCCCTAGGTTGGCAACGCGGCGCCGGAACCGGCGGGTTGCCGCCGCCCGCGGCGCTGCCGCGCCCCACCGCGGCACGGTTCCGGCCCGCCACCCCCACGACCGGAAGGAGTCGAGGCATGCCCTCTCACGAAGACCCGGACCACGGCGCCCAGGGCGCGCGGCGCCGGGCCGTCAGCCGCAAGTCGGTGCTCAAGGCCGCCGCCCTGGCCGGCGTCACCCCGCTGCTGATCGGCGGCGGCGCGGCCCTGGCCCGCGACCGCGGCGCCGCAGCCGGCGCCGAGCCGGAGCTGACCCCGCCCTGCGACGACGGCGACGCGCCGACGATCCCGCAGACCGAGGGCCCGTACTTCAAGCCGAACTCCCCGCAGCGCACCTCCCTGGTCCCGCCGGGGACGCCGGGGGTCCCGCTCACCGTGTCGGGCTTCGTCTTCGGCCGGAGCTGCCGGCCGGTGGCGGGCGCCCTGCTGGACTTCTGGCAGGCCGACGTGAACGGCGCGTACGACAACGCCGGGTACGGCTTCCGCGGCCACCAGTTCACCGACGCGCGCGGCGCCTTCACCCTGCGCACCGTCGTCCCCGGCCTCTACCCGGGCCGCACCCGGCACATCCACGTCAAGGCGCAGGCCCCCGGCGGGCGGGTGCTGACGACGCAGCTGTACTTCCCCGGGGAGCCGCGCAACGCCACGGACACGATCTTCGACGCGCGCCTGCTGATGAACGTCCGCCAGAGCGGCCCGGGACGCGAGGGCACCTTCGACTTCGTCCTCGACGTGGACCAGGGCGGCCCCTCCCCGTCGCCCACGGCCTCCCAGCCGCCCGCGGACGCCTGGACCCCCGGCCGCTCCTACCGGGCCGGGGACCGGGTCTCGTACGGCGGCGCGGCCTACTCGTGCCTGCAGGCACACGTGGCGACCGTCGGCTGGGAGCCGCCGACGACCCCGGCCCTGTGGCGGCGGGTGTAGGCCGGCTGCCGGTCCGGTTCCGGGTTCAGCCGGCGTGGCGGACCCGGAACCGGTCGGGCCGCGCCGGGTCCCGGTCGGCGACCTGGACCGGCGCGCCCGCCCACTGCCACACGCCGGTGCCCGCGGCGCGGGCGAAGCGGATCTGCCCGCGGGTGCCCTCGACCGACACGTGCGGCCACGCCCCGGCGACGGCCGCCCGGTCGGTGCCACGGGTGCGCAGCGCCTCGGCGAGGACGGCGGCGGTGTCCCATCCTTCGAAGGCGACGAAGGACGGGGCTCCGCCCAGCCCGGCCCGCAGCTCCGCGGCGACGCGCTCGCCGAGCGGGCCGAGCCGGTCGGGCAGGTAGCGCAGGAACGGGATCCCGGCGCCGTCCGCGCCGAGCGCGGCGGCCCATCCGGCGAACTCCGGCTGCCCGGCCGGGGCGCCGATCAGGAGGCCGTCGAGGCGGCGGTCGGCCCGCACGGCCCGCACGATGGGAACCGCGGGCTCCGGGTGGCCGGCCAGCAGGAGCAGGGCCGCGGCACCGTCCGCGGCGAGCGCGTCGCACAGGGCCCCGGGGGCGAGGGCGTCCGCGTCGAGTGCGAGGAGGGTGCCTCCCGCGGCGGCGAGGCGCTCCCGCAGGATGCGCGTCCCGGAGGTCCAGTAGACGCTCGGCTGGGAGGCGACGGCGATCCGCCGCCGCCCGGCGGCGAGGAGGAAGTCGGCGTACGTCCGCCAGCCCTGCGACTGGGGCGGGGCCAGGCGGGCGACCTGCTGCGCCGGTCCGTCGGTGAGCTGGTCGAGCACGGCGGACGAGCAGAGGAACGGCACGCCGGCGGCGTCGGCCCGGGCAGCGGCCGCCCGGGCCACGACGCTGTGGTACTCGCCCGCCACGGCCGCGACGCCGAGCCCGGCCAGTTCGTCCACGGCCGCCGCGGCCCGCACGGGGTCGGCGGCCGTGTCCCGGACCAGCAGCTCCAGCGGCCGGCCGGCGATGCCGCCGGCGGCGTTCACGTCGCGGACGCCCAGCTCCAGTCCGGCGAGCAGCTGCCGGCCCGCCTCCGTCCAGCCGGGCCTGGTCAGCGGGGCGAGCGCGCCGATGCGGACGGGCGGGCCGCCCGCGGGACGGGCTCCGGGCGGTGGCGGCGTGTGCATCGGCGGCGTGTGCATCGGCGGCGTCTCCCCTGCGGCGGTGCGGGCCCGGCGGCGCGGCGCGCGGCACCGGGGTGGTCGTGCCGGCCATTGGATCCGCCGGCCCGGCCGCGGGCAACCGCTTTACTGGCGCCCGGGAGGAGTTGTGGGACCGTCACAAGATCGGCCGGAATCCGGTCCTAGAGTATGCGCGTGACCGAAGAGAACACGGAACTCGTCGCCGGCCGGTACCGGCTCGTCGAACGCATCGGCCAGGGCGGCATGGGCCGCGTCTGGCGCGGCGTCGACCAGCGGCTTTTCGGGCGCGAGGTGGCCGTCAAGGAGATCCTCCTCCCGCCCGGGACGGAGGAGGCGGACCGCGCGGCGCTGCTGCGGCGGTTCACCGGCGAAGCCCGCGCAGCGGTCATAATCAGCCATCCCGGGATCATCACCGTGCACGATGTGGTCGAGCACCGCGGTGCTCCCGTCATCGTCATGGAGTTCGTCCGCGGGCCGTCGCTCGCGGCGGAGATCCGCGACCGCGGACCGCTGCCGGTGCGGCGCGTCGCGGAGATCGGCGCCGCGGTGCTGGACGCCCTGGCCGAGGCGCACGCGGCGCAGATCGTGCACCGGGACATCAAGCCCGACAACGTGCTGCTCGCGAAGGACCGCGTCGTCCTCACCGACTTCGGCATCGCGCACCTCGCCGACGCCACGACCCGGCTGAGCCACAGCGGGCTGGTCATCGGCACCCCGCAGTACATGCCGCCGGAGCAGTTGGAGGGCCGGCGCCCCACCCCGGCCAACGACCTCTGGGCGCTCGGCGCCACCCTCTACCACGCCGTCGAGGGATGCCCGCCGTTCGGCGCCGAGGGCCTGCACGCCCTGGCCGTCGCCGTGCTCACCCGGCCGCACCGGCCGCCGCTGCTGGCCGGGCCCCTGGGCCCCGTACTGGACGCGCTTCTGGTCAAGGACCCGGCGCGGCGGCACCCACCCCGACCGCCGTCGACGCCGCGGCGGGCCCCGTTCCGCCGGGGCCGGGCGGGCCGTCGGGCGGCCCGCGGCGGCGCCTTCCCGGCCGGCGCTCCGTGGTGGTCTCCGCGGCCCTGGCCGTGCTCGCCACGGGCGGGGGCCTGACGTGGACGCTGTCCCACGGCGACGGCGGGCCCGGCCGGGGCGGCCCGGCCGCGGCGGACCCGGTGAAGGTGGTGATCGGTGTGAGCGCGCCGCTCACCGGCGACACGGCCTCCTTCGGCCAGGGCATCAGGAACTCCGTGGACCTCGCGGTCCGGACGGCCAACGAGCGCCGCCTCGTCCCCGGCGTGGCCTTCGAGGTCCGGGCCCTGGACGACGAGGCACTGCCCGCCAAGGGCCTGGAGAACGCCTCGCGGTTCGCCGACGCCGCCGACGTCCTCGGCGTGGTGGGGCCGTTCACCTCGTCCGTCGCCCGGTCCCTGGTGCCCCCGCTGGACCGGGCGGGCGTGGTCACGGTCTCGCCGTCCAACACCGACCCCGTCCTCACGCTCGGCCCGGACTGGGCGCGGGGCACCCGGTCCCGCCCGCACCGCGGCTACTTCCGCACCACCCCCACCGACACCGCGCAGGGGCCGTTCGCCGCCCGCCACCTGTACCGGGACGCGGGGAAGCGGAAGGTCTTCGCCGTCGACGACGGCTCCGCCCACGGCACCGCCCTCACCGCCGGGTTCCGCCGCGAGTTCACCGGCCTCGGCGGGAGCGTCGTAGGGGCGGCCGCCGTCGCCGCCGGCGAGAAGGACTTCACCGCGCTGGCCGCGCAGGTGAAGGCGTCCGGCGCGGAGGCGGTGTACTTCGGCGGCGACCACACCGTCGCGGCCCCGCTCTCCCGCCGGCTGAAGGAGTCGGGCGCGCAGATCCCGCTGATGGGCGGGGACGGCATCCTGGACACGCAGTTCGTGAAGGGCAACGACCGGGCCGAGGGCGACCTGGCGACATGGCTCGGCGTGCCCGCGCAGGACACGGCCGGGGGCCGGGCCTTCCTGGCCCGGTACGCGGGGGCCGGCTACCGGGAGGACGCGGGCTTCTACGGCGCCGCCGCGCACGACGCGGCCTGGGCCGTCATCGAGGCGGTCAAGGCCGTGGCCGCGGCGAACGGCGGGGCCCTCCCCTCCGACGCCCGGTCGAAGATGGCGGACGCGGTCGGGCGGGTGTCGTTCGAGGGCGCCACCGGGCCCGTCGCGTTCGACGCGTACGGCGACACCGTGAACCGGCAGCTGACGGTCTACACCGTCCGGGCGGGCGCCTGGGAGAGCGTGAAGAGCGGCGCGTACGAGCCCTGAGGCGACCGGCGGCCAGGCCGCCGGGTTCCTCCGGCGGCCGCGGGGCCGGTCAGACCGGTTCGGGCTGCGGCTCGGGCTGCGCCTCGCGCCGCGGTGCGGGCAGGTGCACCGGCGCGTCCTCCCGCTCCCACCGCCGGGTGGTGCGCACGTACCCGTGGACGACGGAGCCGGCCGCCAGCAGGAGCAGCGGCCCGAACAGCCACGGCAGCCCGGCCATCTCCACCGACAGGAAGCGGTACGAGGCGAGCAGCCCGGCGAACACCGCGGTGCCGTACACGGCGAGGCGGACGCCCTGCGGGTCCCGGCCGCGGTCCCAGGCGCGCAGTGCCGCCTCGATGGTGACCGTGAAGACCACGCCGGCGATGATGTCGGCGCCGTAGTGGTAGCCGAAGCCGAGCGTGGCGCCGAGGGTCGCGATCAGCCAAAACGTTCCTGCGTAGCGGAGGGCCCTCGGCGCCCTGCGCGAGTGGATGAAGATGGCCGTGGCCCAGGCCGTGTGCAGGCTGGGCATGCAGTTGCGCGGGGTGAACCCGTCGAAGGGCATCGGCTGGGGGACGCCGACCGGCGGCGGCGTGTGCGGCCACAGGTCCGCGAGGGCCCACTGCCCGCCGTCGGCGCCGTACGCGAAGATCGGCCCGACGACCGGGTACACCATGTAGATGCCCGGCCCGAGCAGCCCGATGACGAGGAAGCTGCGCACCAGGTGGTGGCGCGGGAACCGGCGCTCGGCGGCCACGTTGCGCAGCTGGTACAGGGCGACCGCGACGGCGGCCACGGCGAGCTGGACGTACACCCAGTCGAGGACGTGGGCCCCGGCCGCGCCGGTGGCCTCCACGATCCGGCCCGCCACCCACGACGGATTGCCGAAGGCGTGGTCGGCGGCGGCGACGTACTGGTCGAGGACCATGGGCCGCGTCTGCGAGGTGAGCAGCAGCCAGGTGTAGCCGGTCTTGCGGCCGGCCACGAGGAGCAGCGCGAGGCCGACGCCCTTCAGCAGCAGCATCCGCTCCCGGCCGGTGCGGCGGGTGACGGCGATCACGGCGAAGGCGAGGGTCACCCACAGGGCGCCGCTGCCGGCCATCTGCTCGGCGCCGAGCTGCGCCCGCACGAGCCACAGGACGAGGTCGATCGCAACGGCGGCCCCGACGGCGGCGAACCGCTGCCGCCACGTGAGCACCACCATCATCAGCGCCATCGCGGCGTACAACACCGTCCCCGACCGGGGGGCGAAGAGCACCTCCCGGGCCTGGGCGGTGAGCGGCCCGGCCTCGCCGTACCGGCGCGCGGCGAACTCGAGCGCGACGAGGAACACCAGGGCGACCGCCCCCACGGCGGCCCACAGCAGGACCCGGGGCCGGCCCCGTACAGCGGATCGGACTGCGCCGTCTGCGCGGGAAAACGCTCGCGAAACCGTGGATATCAATTGTCAGCCGATGTTCATGTGTGCGACGTGCTCGTGGACAGTCCGAACATGCTAGCGGCCCCCGGAGCGCCCCCAGCGGCCCGGAACCCGGGAAGGCCCGCCTCCGCCGGAAGTGACAAACCGGCCTCCGTGTCGCGGCAGGGCAACGGCGGGGGTCAGGCCGGTGCCGGTCCCACGGCGCCCCGGACCTCCCGCGGGGAGCGACCCTCCCAGCGGTGCACCGCCTTCCGCAGAGCCCGTACGTCGGCGTACCCGACCCGGTCCGCGATGACCCGCAAGGGCAGCTCGGTCGTGCGCAGTAGTTCGAGGGCCCGCTCCTGCCGCACGGCCTCGACCTGCCGGCTCCACGTGGTGCCGTTCTCGGCGAGCCGCCGCTGGAGCGTGCGGGGGCTCATCGCCAGGCGCTGCGCCACGGCCGCCATGCCGGGGTCGCCTTCCCGGCAGGCCGCCGCCAGGACCGGCCGGAAGCGGTCGAGCCACGGCAGGACGGGCCGGGACTCCGCCAGGACGCGTTCCGCGTGGCGGGCCAGGAGCCGGTCCAGGCCCGGCTGGGCGGCGGGCAGCGGGGCGCGCACGTCGTCCTCGCGGAACGAGATCGAGTTGTACGGGGCGTCGAAGTCGATGCGGTCCGTGCCGAAGAGCCGGGTCAGCTGCCGGGCCTGCGCCGGAGGGCGATGGGTGATGGTGACGCGGGTCGGGGCGAGGTCGCGCCCCACTGCGTGGCGTGCCCGGGTCAGGAAGAGCGACAGTGCGAAGAGGTCGACCGCCTGCACCACGTCGGGCCCCCAGGTGCCGGTGGCGTGGCGGACGGTGAATCGGCGCCCGTCCTCCTCCACGAGCAGCTTCTCGGCGGCCGGGTCCCCGATGGCGGCGATGAGGTCGACGGCGCTCGTCAACGACTCGCGCAATGTGGGCCCGGTCGTGACCAGGTAGTCCCAGACGCCGAAGGCACCGATCGGGGCGTCCTGGAGGATCAGCGGGCCGATGAGCGTGCGGGGGTCCGTGAGGACCAGGTCCTCCCAGACGGTGATGAGCGACGGGGTCGAGACCCTGGCCAGGTCGTTTCCCAGGAAGTCGCCCGTGAGATCGGGCAGGCGCGCAGGCCTGCCCCTGCCCGCGGCAGCCAGGGCGCCGACGAGGGAGCGGACGAGGTGGGCCGAGACCGTGCCGTCGACAGCGTGGGCGTGGGCGTTCATACGACACCGGAGGCTACAGCCGGCTCGAACTGCCTGTCGAGAAAACGCCGTCGGGCGACACCCATCCGTCCGCGGGGCCCCGGGGCGACGCCCGAGGCGGGCGGCATCCGCAGGTGGCGGGCGCGGTCCCCTTCGTGGCGCGCGAAGGCCTCTGCCCCGCCGCCGGACCGCGCCTACCTTGAGCGCGATCACGGCGGCGAGCCGGCGGCCGGAGCCCTCCGAGGGCCTCCGCCGGCGCCGTCCGTACGCGAGCTGTACACGAGCGGCACAGGGGCGTGCCGCCGGTGAACGGACCATCTCACTTCTCGAACGACGGGCCCGCCGGGCCTGTCCCGGATGTCCCAGGGGGAATGCACACGTGACGTCGCCGTCGTTCTGGAGCAGGCGCCGCATGCTCACCACAGTCGCCGGGGTGGCCGCCGTCCCCGCGCTGCCCTCCGTCCTCACCCTCGCCGCCGGCCCTGCCCGCGCGGCCGAGGGCGAACCCGGCAGCGGCCTGCCCGACACCGACCGGGGCAGGGCGGTGTGGGCGTACAAGACGGGCGGCCGGTCCGTCCGGGAGGCCGCCGCGACCGCTCTCGCCGGCTCCCCGGCGGCCGTCTCCGCGTTCCTCACGACAGAGCTGCCCGCCGCCAGGGCCCACGACGCGCGGTTCGCCGTCTTCAGCTCCCTGCCGCACGCGGGCAAGTCCGTGCGCGAATCGGCCGGGGCCGCTCTGTCCGCGGGGGACGGGGCGATCGCCGCGTACCTGCGCGACGGCTACCGGCAGTCCCTGGAGACGGACCTGCGCGCGGACGTGTTCACCGTCATGGACAACAGCGGGACGGCGGTCAGGAGGGAGGCGGCCAAGGCGCTGGAGACAGGTACCCACGCGGCCTTGCGGAAGTTCCTGGGGGAGACGTGGCACACCGCGCAGTACGAGGACGAGAAGGCCGAGGTCTTCGCCATCCTCACCACGGCCACGCCCGAGGTGAAGAAGTACGCGGAGCGCGCTCTCGGTGACGGGTCGCCGCGTGCGGTCCACCAGTTCCTCGTCTCCGGCCAGCACATCGCACGCACCCGCGACGAAGAGGCTTCGTCGATCGAGCAGCTGGTCAAGGTCGTGGTCCGGGAGGGCAACCGGGCGAAGCTGCACACAGAGCAGGCGGTCGCCGCCTCGACCCGGGCCAAAGACGCCGCCCACAAGGCGGAGCTTGCCGCGCTGAAGGCGGCCGAGGAGGCGGCTGCCGCCCAGAACGACGTGAAGAGGTCGGCGGCGGCGGCGAACGACGCCGCCACGGCCGCACGAGGTGCCGCGAGCGCCGCCGACACCGCGATCGCCGCGGCCCGCAGCGCCCAGTCCGCATCGAACCGGGCTGCGCAGGCAGCGCAGGCAGCGGCGGGCGCCGCCGCTTCCGCGGGTCATGCCGCCACCCGCGCCTACAGCGCCGCCATCGCCGCCTCAAAGGACGCAACGAAGGCGTCGGCGGCCCGTCAGGCCGCCCAGGCCGCGCGTGATGCCGCCGGCCGCGCCCGTGCCACCGCCGCTGCCGCCCAAGTGGCCGCCGATGCCGCCGGTCAGGCGGTCACGGCGGGTTCGCGGGCCGCCGAGGCGGCGCGGAGCTCTGCGGCCGCCGCCAAGTCGGCGGCCAATGCCGCCTCCTCCGCTTCCGGTGTCGCCAAGTCCCAGGCCGCCCAGGCACAGGCTGCGGCGGCCGAGGCCGACTCCGCGGCCAGGCGCGCCACCCGGGCCGCGGGCACCGCACAGGGCCTGGCGCAGAAGGCCGCCGAAGCCGCCGGCGTGGCTCGCGACGCCGCCACCAGCGCCGCCGACCACGCGGAGAAGGCGGCCGCGGCGGCGGAGGAGGCCGCGGCGAACGCGGGCAAGGCCATCGAGTACGCCAAGCGGTCCACCGCCCACGCCGAGGCCGCGGTCTCCGCGGCGACCGCGGCCGACAACGCCGTCAGGCAAGCCGCGGCCGTCGAGCAGGCGGCGCGGACGGCGGAGGCCGCGCGGATCGCCGAGGAGGCGGAATGGGCGGCCGAGGCGGCTCGCGCCAGGGCGCAGACGGAGACCGACGACATCCAACGGGTCCTGCGGGAGAGGACGCAGGCGGACAAGACCGCCTCCGCCTGCAAGGACCTCCTCGCCGCTGCCGCGAGGTCCTTGCAGGCGGGTGACACGGCCGCGGGCGTCGCCGCCGGCCGGAAGGCCGCCGTCATGCTGCTGGACTCGACGGGCACCTGGACCCAGCAGGCCGCCGAGTTCGCCCTCGCGGGCTCCGACCACGACGTGGCGAACTGGATCGGGGCCGACCGCCTCATCGCCGAGCGGCAGGACGATCGGGAGGCCCTTCTGACGGTGGCCAGGACGGCGTCGGCAGCCGTCGCCGAGGCAGCCCACCGAGCCCTCGCCGACGACAACCCGGACGCCGTCCGCAACTTCCTCACCGTGGGTGTCGTCGAAGCGGCAGCGGCGGAGAACCGTGCCGCGGTGTTCCGGATCCTGGCCGAGAACCCGGGCCGGGCCGTGAAGGCGAAGGCGGAGGCCGCCCTGAACGACGGGAGCGCCCCCGCCCTGCACCGCTTCCTCACCGTCGAGTTGGTGCAGGCGGTGAAGGAGGACGACCACGTCGAGGTGTTCGGCCTCCTGTCCTCCGGCGGCCTCTTCATGCGGGCGGCCGCACAGATCGTCCTGGAGGGCACCGCCGAGATGCGGCGGCAGTTCGTCGTCCGCGACAAGTTCTGCGTCGCCCTCCTCGACCAGGACCACGCCGCCCACGTGGCCGCGGTGCGCGCCGCCATCGCGCAGGCCGCGAAGGTCGCGGCGAAGGCCATGCAGGATGCCGCCCTCGCCTCCAAGGCGGCGGCGGAAGCGCGCAAGGCGGCAGCCGAGGCGGTCGCGTGGGCGGAGGCCGCCCAGGCGTCCGCAGCAGACGCCGCCGACTCCGCCCAGGAGGCGAAGAAGAACGCCGATGCCGCCGACGCCTCGGCAGCCGCGGCGGCTCAGTCCGCGGCGACTGCCAAACAGGCGGCGTCGATCGCCCAGGGCGCGGCCCGGACCGCGAACTACTCGATGCGGCAGGCCATGTCCTCCGCGCAGCAGGCGGTCGCGTACGCGGTGGACGCACAGGCGAGCGCCACGTCGGCGAGCAATTCGGCCGCCCAGGCCGGCCGGGACGCGAAGGCCGCCGCCGACGCAGCCAGCGAGGCCCTCCGTATCGCGACCGTCAAGCGGCGGGCCGAGGACACGGCCGCCGCCAAGGCGGCGGCCGAGCAGGCGAAGCAGTACGAGGCGACCGGTACCCATCCCGCCCGGGGTGCCGAGCAGGACAAGCCCTGGTACGTGGACTGGGGGCTGTGGCCGGGGGACATCGCCAGCGAGAAGGACTGGGCGAAGGTCACCAAGCACTGGAGCACTATCACCGGCACCGCCGGACTCGCACTCGGCGGCGCTGCCGCCCTCCTGGCCCCGGCCTTCCCGATCTCGGGACCCCTCGCAACGGCGGCCCTCTGGCTCAACGGTGTGTCCGTGGTCCTCAAGGGGGCGAGCGCCTGCTTCACGGGTAGCGCGTACGGCTGGGACAGCGCCGAGTTCCACAGTGCACTCGGCATGTTCGTGCTCGGCGGAGTCGGCTTCGCCGGAAAGTCGCGCCTGCTGGAAAAGACCGGCGTGGCGAAACACGTCGGCGAAGTGGTCGCCGAGGGGGTCGAGCTCCTGCTCATCACCATCGGCTGGAAGGAATGGTGAGTCCGCTCCCCGCGAACCACCATGCGTCCGATTGAAAGGAAATGACGAAATGAAGCTCGCAAAGCGCCTTGTCGCGACGGCTGCCGCGGCCGCGGCGTGCATCGCAGCCGGGGTCACCGCCACCCATGCAGACGAAACACCTGCCGGCGGGGACCAGCCTCCCTACGCCATCGAGGACTTCGCCTACCCGGACGCCGGCCGAATCCTGGCCGAGCGCGGCATCACCCTCAAGCGCGGCGACGGGAACATCACCCTGGCCGACTGCGCGCCGAACTCCGGTCTGATGGAGGTGTACTCGCGCACCAAGGGCACGGTGTGCTTCCGCGTCTCCGGGAAGACCGGATACCTCAGCCTGGAAATACCCGCCGTCTACGGAATGAAGGGCGATGCGGCCCACCGGACCGAGGTCACCCTGACCGCCGAGGGCAGCGAGCAGAACATCTCCGTGGCCCCGAACGAATGGAAGGGCGTGGGCGAGTCCGCGGACCCGCAGCGCCGCGACCACGTCCTCGTCGAGATCTCGGCTTCCGAGTAGTCCGCCCCGCCCCCTTCACCACTTTCGGAGTACCGCATGTCAGACAACCTCGGGCGCAGAGCCACCCGGACGGGCGGCGCCGCCCTCGCCTCCGCCGTCGCCACGATCGCCGGCCTCCTGACGGCCGGGCCGGCTTCCGCCGTCACCGGCGCGCCGGCGGCCGACGGCCAGTACGCCTACACCGCCCGCGTCAACATCGGCGAGGGTGATTCCACCCGCGCCTGTTCCGCGGCCCTGGTCGCCGCGCAGTGGCTGCTCACCAGCACGAGCTGCTTCGCCGACGCGCCGGGCTCCCCCGTTCCGGCGGGCGCGCCGAAGCACAAGGCCACCGCGACCCTGGGAGGAACCACCCAGGACGTGACCCTGCTCGTGCCGCGGGCCGACCGCGATGCCGTTCTGGCGAAACTGGCGCAGCCGGTCGCCGGCGTGGCCCCCGTCGAGCCGGCCGCCGCCGCTGCCGCCCAGGGGGACGTCGTGACGTCTGCCGGCTACGGCCGGACGAAGACGGCGTGGGTGCCGGGCGCGGTGCACACCGGCTCCTTCGACACCACCGCCGTCGACGCGACCACCCTCGCGCTGACGGGCAGGGGCGAACCCGGCGACACCCTCTGCAAGGGCGACACCGGCGGCCCCGTGGTCAACGCGAGCGGACAGTTGGTCGGGCTCGGCAGCCGCTCCTGGCAGGCCGGCTGCCTCGGCACCGATCCCGCCGAGAAGCGCAACGCGGCAACCGCCGTCCGCGTCGACGGCCTCGGCGACTGGATCCGGCAGGTCCTCGCCCTTCCCGGCGACGCGCAGGTCGCCTCGGGCGACTTCAACGGCGACGGCAAGAAGGACATCACCGCCCTCTACGACGCCGGCACCGGCACGGACGGCAAGGCCCGCTCCTCGCTGTACACCTGGTTCAGCAACGGCTCCAGCTTCCACGCTCCGGTGAGGTCGTGGACCTCGTCCGGTGCGTTCACGTGGGCGGCGAGCAAACTGACGGCCGGCGACTACAACGGCGACGGCAAGGACGACGTCGCCGTGTTCTACAACGGCGGCAAGGACGCCCAGGGCAACAACAGGTCGCTCCTCTACACCTTCGACAGCACCGGCACGGCCTTCGCCTCGCCGCGCAACACGTGGACCTCCGCCGGCGCCTTCTCGTGGGGCGCCTCCAAGGTGGCCTCCGGCGACTTCACGGGCGACGGCAAGGACGACGTCGCCGTCCTGTACGACCGCGGCACCGACTCCGACGGCAAGGCGACCACCAGCCTGTTCACGTTCGCCGGCAACGGCGCCGCCTTCGACGCGCCCCGCTCGGTGTGGACCAGCCCGGGCAGCTTCACCTGGGCCGCGAGCCGGCTCACCACCGGCGACTACAACGGCGACAGGAAGGCCGACATCGGCATCCTCTACGACGGCGGCACGGACGGCCAGGGCGTCCACAAGACGCTGCTGTTCACCCTGAACAGCACCGGCACCGGCTTCGGCCCCGCCCGCACGGCGTGGACCTCGGGCGGCTCCTTCTCGTGGGGCGCGTCCAAGGTGACGTCCGGCGACCTGACAGGGGACGGAAAGGACGACATCGCCGTCCTGTACGACCGCGGCGTGAACGCCGACGGCAAGCGCACCACCACGCTGTTCACCTTCGCCGGCAACGGCACGGACTTCGCCGCCCCGCAGGCGGCCTGGACCAGCACCGGCAGCTTCAGCTGGCCGGTGAGCCGGCTCACGGCAGGCGACTACAACGGCGACGGGAAGGCCGACGTCGGCATCCTGTACGGCGGTGGCACGGCCGCCGACGGACGCCCCGTCGACACCCTGTTCTCCTTCCTGAGCACCGGCTCCACGGTGCAGCCTCCGGCAAGCCGCTGGACCGGCAGCGTCGGCTGACCCGGAACGCACCTCCCGCCCTGCCCGGCCAAGGCCGGCGAGCCCGCCACCGGTGAACTCCCAGTCACCGCGGCGGGCTCGCTGCACGCCGCCGACCGGCGGCTGCGCCGTCCATCGGTGTGCCGGGACGACGGGGCCCGCCCACGGTGACCGGCAGTACCGCCGAAGTCCGTCGAGTCACGATGTGCCGCACTCCAGCAGATCGCGCAGGGTCTCCGCGGAGCGTACGGCGGCGTCGCCGCAGCAGTTGTTGAACAGGACGTGCAGCTCCTCGGCCCCCTCCGCCAGCAGGCGCAGGCGCGGCAGCCAGCCGGCCAGTTCCTCCTGCGTGTACGTATGGCGGAAGCGGTCCTCCTTGCTGCCGGTCCCCCAGGCGGCACTGCGGCCGTGGAAGCGGACCACGGCGAGCTTCGAGGACGTGACGGGTGTGACGCCGGGCATCGAGTTGGGCAGCCCCTGGGCCGTGTCCACGGCCACCGCGGTGGCGTCGAGGTCCCTCAACAGGGCGGCGGTGCGCTCGCACCGGTCCTCGCGCCACCAGTCGGGATGGCGGAACTCCACGGCCATCGGCCACTGGTACGCCCGTTTCCGGGTGGCGTGCAGCAGGGCCTCCGCCCGCGGGCCGGGACGGAACCACGGCGGGAACTGGAACAGTACGGCGCCCAGCCGGCCGGACTCGCGCAGGGGCCGCAGGGCCGCACCGAACCGGTGCCAGACCTCGTCGAGCAGCTCCGGGTCCCCGAGGTCGTGGTCGCGCAGGTCGCCGGGGAGGGCGGCTTTGCGGGTCGGGTGGCCGGTGAGGAGGGAGAACGCCTTGACGTCGAACCGGAAGCCCGGTGGCGTGCGTTCGCTCCACAGCGCGCTGTTGCGCACGCTGGGAAGCGCGTAGTAGCCGGCGTCGGCCTCCACCACGCGGAAGCGTTCGGCGTAGTGCCGCAGCCGCCCTTCGGCATCACGCCGCCCGGGCGGGTACCACCCGCCGGCCACCAGCGTCTTGTCCGTCCACGAACACGTTCCGATCAGCAACTCACCCATTGCGGCCGTCCCTTCGTCACGGCCCGTCTACCCGCGAAAGCCGTCACCGCCCGGGCGTCCCGGCACCGGCACGGCAACTGCGGTACGTCGGAGCGCGAACCGGGATCTGCGCCCGGCGGCGGCGCGGCCCGGCAGGGGCGAGGGAGCAGCGGCCTGTCAGAGTCCGGCTTCGGCACGCAGGGCCGCGGCCCTCTCCGAGGCGTCGTAGTCGTCCGGGACCCCCTCGACCAGGACGGCTTCGCCGGCGATGTGCCGCGTCCGCAGCGGGAGGATGGCCTGGTAGGCGTCGGAGGCGTACCAGGCGCGGGCCCGTTCGATGTCGGGGAAACCGATGACGACGACGGTGCCGGGGAAGGGACCCTCCAGGACCTCGACCTCCTTGCCGTGCACGAGGAAGCGGCCGCCGAAGGGGTCCATCGTCGACTGGATGGCCTCGATGTAGGCGAAGACGTCCTCGTGCATCGTCTCGGGGCGGAGGTGTGCGATGGCGTACGCGGTCATGGGATGCTCCCCAGGTCGGTCCGTCGATCGGCCGGTGCGGGCCGTCGGTCCGATCCTGTCAGCGCACGACCGGGCTGGCGATTACCTCAGAGGTCATGGCCGGGCCGGCGGCCCGCCCGGGGGCCTCTCGTCCCGTCCCGGCTTCGAGCACACGCCGGATCTATGGGGCGATCTTCCAGAGGGACAGTGCGGTGGCGTAACCGGGCATGTCCGAGGACGGCGCTCCCTTGGTGGGGGGAAG
The DNA here is from genome assembly GCF_003949955.1 of Streptomyces sp. WAC05292. Lineage (NCBI taxonomy): Bacteria > Bacillati > Actinomycetota > Actinomycetes > Kitasatosporales > Streptomycetaceae > Streptomyces > Streptomyces sp. WAC05292. Next base: position 2,012 of record NZ_RPSE01000077.1, on the reverse strand, counting down.
GACGTCGGTGATGCGCAGCATCGCCAGGTTGTTCTCGCTGGTGACGGTGCACAGCACCGTGCCCTTGGCCAGTGTCCTGCCCAGGTTCAGATCCTTCTTCGGGATGGAGGCCGGCAGCGTGTCGGTGTCCACGGCGGCCCTGCAGGCCTCCGGCGTACCGGCGGTGCCCGTCCCCGTGGAGGTGAGGAAGCGCAGGTCCGCGCCACCCCAGTCCTGATAGGTCAGCTCCATGCCGTCGTCCTTGCCGATCTTCCCGTCGGGGAAGAGCTTCGGCGCGTCCAGGTCCACGTGCGTGCCGGAGTTGAAGGCCGGCGCTCGCAGTGTGAAGGGCCTGTCCGCGAAGAGGAGCGTGTACGTGGTCTGCGGCGGCGCCGGTGACGGCGAGCCGACGGGGGCGGAGGTGCCGGTGCCCTTGCGGTCCGGTCCGGAGGTGTCGGTGTCCGTGCCGGCGTCCGGGCGTGTGAGCACCCAGGTCATGACGACGGCGAGGGCGGCGGCGACCGCACCGGCGGCGACGAGCATCGCCGGGCGGCTGCGCTTCCTGGGCTGGGTGGACGGGGGCACCGGCGCCGTCGGCCATGGCGTCGGGGCCGGACCGGGCGGCCGGGAGCCGGGCGGCGGCGGGGCTGAGACGGTGGGCTGCTCTGACACGTGCACCCCTGCGTCCGGTCGGGTGGGGGTGGCTGCCGGCGTCGGCGCGGGTGCCGGCTGCGGGAGGCGTCGGACCGCTTCCTCCCTGCGCTTGATCTGCTCCGTGACCGCTGCGGGCAGCCAGTCTCGGAACGCGCGCAGCGGTCGCCCCGATGCCCGCTCGCAGAGCAGGGCGAGTTCGTCCGTCGTGATGCGCTCCGCCGGATCGGCGAGAAGGCAGCGTTCCAGCAGTGCCCGCAGCGGTGCCGGGTAGCCGGCCAGGTCCGGCGGCGTCCGCTCGGTGTTGGCGATCCGTACGGCGAGGGCGGTCGCGCCGCCCTCGCCGTACGGATGGCGTCCGGTCGCCGCGACGGCGGCGATCAGGCCGACTGAGAACACGTCGGTGGCGGCGGTGACGGGCTCGCCCAGGCTCTGCTCGGGCGACATGTACTGCGGGGTGCCGACGACTCCGCCGCTGCGGGTGATCTGGGTGGTGTCGGCCGCCCGCGCGATGCCGAAGTCGATGACGTACGGGCCGGTCGAGCCGAGCAGGATGTTGGCCGGCTTCAGGTCGCGGTGGACGACCTCGGCGGCGTGGACGGAACCCAGCGCCCGCGCGGTGCAGCCGATCAGCTGGAAGACCGCGGGCAGGGGCAGGGGACCGTACGAGGTGAGCGCGTCGGCGAGGGACACGCCGGGCACGAACGCCGTGGCGATCCACGGAAGGTCGCCGGTGGTGTCGTGGTCGACGACCGGTACCAGGTGGTAGCCCTGGACGCGGCGGGCGGCCCGTACCTCTTGTTCGAAGCGGCGCCGGAAGTCATGGTCCTGGCCGTACTCGCGGCGGATCATCTTGAACGCCACGGGCTGTCCGCCGCGCGTGTGCGAGAGGTACACGGTGCCCATGCCGCCCTCACCGAGCCGAGCCAGCAGCCGGTACCCGGCTGTCTCGCGCGGGTCGAGGGGGCTGAGCGGGGTCGGTATGTCGTCGATGCCGTTCGTCACGGATGCCGACCTTATGCGATGTGACTGGACGTCAGACAAACCTGCGAGGCCGAAGCCGACCGCGCACCGGCCGGCGTCGCCGACGAGGACCACGCCGCGACCACCGGGCTCCACCGGGCTCCGGACGCACGAAAGGCCGTCCTCCCGGATGAGAGAACGGCCTCCGACCCGCATAGAGCATGGTCGGGACGACAGGATTTGAACCTGCGACCCCTTGACCCCCAGTCAAGTGCGCTACCAAGCTGCGCCACGTCCCGTTGTGCTTCGGGCTGCTCCCACCTGGGGTTCTGCCCTGCGGCACATGCAGAAGATTACCCCACGTCGAGGGGTGCGCATGCACGGGTGTCCGGGGCGGGGGAGGATGGCCGGATGGTGGG
>NZ_RPSE01000779.1:0-953 GCF_003949955.1 Streptomyces sp. WAC05292 | reverse complement strand
ATCGTTAACTGAATACATAGGTTAACGAGGCGAACCGGGGGAACTGAAACATCTAAGTACCCCGAGGAAAAGAAATCAACCGAGATTCCCCCAGTAGCGGCGAGCGAACGGGGAACAGCCCAGAACCTGAATCAGTTTGTGCATTAGTGGAAGCGTCTGGAAAGTCGCAGGGTACAGGGTGATACTCCCGTACACAAAAATGCACTTGCTGTGAGTTCGATGAGTAGGGCGGGACACGTGACATCCTGTCTGAATATGGGGGGACCATCCTCCAAGGCTAAATACTCCTGACTGACCGATAGTGAACCAGTACCGTGAGGGAAAGGCGAAAAGAACCCCGGCGAGGGGAGTGAAAAAGAACCTGAAACCGTGTACGTACAAGCAGTGGGAGCCTCTTTATGGGGTGACTGCGTACCTTTTGTATAATGGGTCAGCGACTTATATTCTGTAGCAAGGTTAACCGTATAGGGGAGCCGAAGGGAAACCGAGTCTTAACTGGGCGTTAAGTTGCAGGGTATAGACCCGAAACCCGGTGATCTAGCCATGGGCAGGTTGAAGGTTGGGTAACACTAACTGGAGGACCGAACCGACTAATGTTGAAAAATTAGCGGATGACCTGTGGCTGGGGGTGAAAGGCCAATCAAACCGGGAGATAGCTGGTTCTCCCCGAAAGCTATTTAGGTAGCGCCTCGTGAACTCATCTTCGGGGGTAGAGCACTGTTTCGGCTAGGGGGCCATCCCGGCTTACCAACCCGATGCAAACTGCGAATACCGAAGAATGTTATCACGGGAGACACACGGCGGGTGCTAACGTCCGTCGTGAAGAGGGAAACAACCCAGACCGCCAGCTAAGGTCCCAAAGTCATGTTTAAGTGGGAAACGATGTGGGAAGGCACAGACAGCCAGGATGTTGGCTTAGAAGCAGCCATCATTTAAAGAAAGCGTAATAGCTC
>NZ_RPSE01000778.1:0-957 GCF_003949955.1 Streptomyces sp. WAC05292 | reverse complement strand
CTCCACCCCGCCCAGGCTTTCCGCCAGAGTAAAGAGCATAAGATGACGAATCACCTCTGTCGCGCGTTGCGCATCGCCTTTAATCACAACGGAGATCATGCCGCCCGGCAGCGCCATTTGTCTGCGGGCAAGCGCATACTGGGGGTGTGACTCCAGCCCGGGATAGAGCACGCTCTCTATCTGCGGATGCTGCTCCAGCCATTGCGCAATCGCCAGCGCGTTGGCACTGTGCTTCTCAACGCGCAGGGAGAGGGTGCGAATCCCCCGTAGCGTCAGGAAGCTGCTGAACGGATCCAGAACTCCGCCAACCGCGTTTTGCAGATAGCCCAGACGCTCCGCGAGATCCTTATTTGCCCCGACAACAGCCAGCCCGGCAACCACGTCTGAATGACCGTTGAGATATTTGGTGGCGGAGTGAACCACAATGTCGAACCCCGCCTCCAGCGGTCGGTGAATGACCGGGGAGGCGAAGGTATTATCCGCCACGCTGATCGCATTATGGCGCCGGGCAATGTCTGCGATGGCCTCCAGGTCGGCCAGTTTCAGCAGCGGGTTCGTCGGCGTTTCCACCCAGATCATGCGGGTGTTCGGGCGAATGGCGGCCTCAAGTCCGGCTACATCGTCCGGCTTAACCCAGCTCACCTGTAACCCGGTGCTGCGCTTGCGCACGTTTTCGATCAGGCGATACGTACCGCCATACACGTCGTCAATGGCAACGATATGGCTGTCTTTATCCAGCAGTTCGAGCACGGTGGAAATGGCCGCCAGCCCTGACGCGAAGGCGTACCCGCGCGTGCCGCCTTCCAGTTCGGCGATGGCGGTCTCCAGCGCATGGCGGGTTGGGTTGCCGCTCCGGGAGTATTCGTAGCCGGTATGTTCACCCGGTGCCGGTTGCGCAAACGTCGACGTGGCGTAAATTGGCGGCATCACGGCGCCGTGCGTGTCGTGATACTCACC
>NZ_RPSE01000777.1:0-958 GCF_003949955.1 Streptomyces sp. WAC05292 | reverse complement strand
CTGCTGCCCGCCCTGCCGGAACTCCCCGCCCCGACCCGGGCGGCGGCCGACGCAGGGCGGCGCACCTGGTCCGACATCTCCTACCGGGAGGAGGGCGCGGCGGGCTTCCTGTCGTTCTCCTTCCCCGGCGGGGCGATGGGCACCGACCACTGCCGGCGCCTGCTCGCCGCGTACCGCGAGGCGTGTACCCGCCCCACCTCCGTCCTCGTCCTCGGCGGGGGCCGCGACTTCTTCTCCAACGGCATCCACCTCGGCGTCATCGAGGCCGCGCCGGACCCGGCCGCCGAGTCCTGGGCGAACATCCACGCGATGAACGACCTGGTGGAGGCCGTCCTCACCACCACCGACCGGCTCGTCGTCGCCGCCGTCGGCGGGAACGCCGCCGCCGGGGGCGCGATGCTCGCGCTCGCCGCGGACGAGGTGTGGTGCCGCTCCGGGGCGGTCCTGAACCCGCACTACCGGCTGATGGGCCTCCACGGCTCCGAATACTGGACGTACACCCTGCCCCGACGCACCGGCAGCGCCGCCGCCAGGCGCCTGACGGCCGAGGCCCTGCCCGTCGGGGCGGAGGCCGCCCGCCGCCTCGGCCTGGTCGACCGCACCATCGAATGCACCCCGCAGGCCTTCGCGGACGAAACGGCCCGTCTCGCCGTACGGTTGGCGAACTGGCCCGCCACCCACTCCCGCATCGCGGGCAAGAAGGCCCGCCGCGACGTGGACGAGCAGCTGCGGCCGCTGGCCGCCTACCGGGAGGCGGAGCTGGCGCGGATGGCGGAGGCCTTCGACGACCCCGCCGCCCCCTACCACGCCCTGCGCCGCGCCTTCGTCCGCAAGCAGCCCCCGGAGGCCACCCCCGACCACCTGGCGTGCCGCGTGCCCGGCCGGCGCGTTTCCGCCGCCCCGCGCCGGGCGGACGTCACCGCACCGGCCGAACAGAACAGGGCGGACGGGACCGCCG
>NZ_RPSE01000776.1:0-957 GCF_003949955.1 Streptomyces sp. WAC05292 | reverse complement strand
GAACAACGGCACGCAAGCAGCCGGGTCAGCAGAGAAAAGCACAATAAACGCTTGACTCTGAAGCGGGAAAGCGTAATATGCACACCCCGCGCCGCAGCGAAAACGTAGCGGCACTGCTCTTTAACAATTTATCAGACAATCTGTGTGGGCACTCAAAGTGACATGGATTCTTAACGTCCTCGGACGAAAAATGAATACCAAGTCTCAGAGTGAACACGTAATTCATTACGAAGTTTAATTCACGAGCATCAAACTTAAATTGAAGAGTTTGATCATGGCTCAGATTGAACGCTGGCGGCAGGCCTAACACATGCAAGTCGAACGGTAACAGGAAGCAGCTTGCTGCTTTGCTGACGAGTGGCGGACGGGTGAGTAATGTCTGGGAAACTGCCTGATGGAGGGGGATAACTACTGGAAACGGTAGCTAATACCGCATAACGTCGCAAGACCAAAGAGGGGGACCTTCGGGCCTCTTGCCATCGGATGTGCCCAGATGGGATTAGCTAGTAGGTGGGGTAACGGCTCACCTAGGCGACGATCCCTAGCTGGTCTGAGAGGATGACCAGCCACACTGGAACTGAGACACGGTCCAGACTCCTACGGGAGGCAGCAGTGGGGAATATTGCACAATGGGCGCAAGCCTGATGCAGCCATGCCGCGTGTGTGAAGAAGGCCTTCGGGTTGTAAAGCACTTTCAGCGGGGAGGAAGGCGACAGGGTTAATAACCCTGTCGATTGACGTTACCCGCAGAATAAGCACCGGCTAACTCCGTGCCAGCAGCCGCGGTAATACGGAGGGTGCAAGCGTTAATCGGAATTACTGGGCGTAAAGCGCGCGTAGGTGGTTCAGCAAGTTGGATGTGAAATCCCCGGGCTCAACCTGGGAACTGCATCCAAAACTACTGAGCTAGAGTACGGTAGAGGGTGGTGGAATTTCCTGTGTAGCGGTGAAATGCGT
>NZ_RPSE01000775.1:0-960 GCF_003949955.1 Streptomyces sp. WAC05292 | reverse complement strand
CCGCCACCCCGTCCGGCACCTCCTGCGAGGCCACACCATGACCCACGTCGCCGTCATCAACTACGGCCCCCGCCACGACTACGCCGCGATGCTCCCCGAACTGGCCGACCGGCTGCACGTCTTCAGCCACCACCGGCTCACCGGCACCGCCGGCCTCGCCTCGTACGAGTACGTCGAGGACTGCGAGTCCGTCCCCTACCCGGAGCTGCGCATCCGCGGACTCGCCCGCGAGACCGGACTCGCCCACGTCATCACCGACAACGAGTACGACCTGGAGCGCGCCGCCCGCATCCGCGCCGACCTCGGCCTCCCCGGCCAGAGCCCCGCCAGCGCCCTGTCCTTCCGCGACAAGGCCGTCATGAAGGAGACCGCCCGCCGCACCGTCCCCACCGCCCCCTTCCGGCGGCTCGCCGACATCACCGACCTGACCGGCTTCATCGCCGAGCAGGGCTACCCCGTCGTCGTCAAACCCGTCAAACAGGGCGGCTCCCGCGACATCAGCGTCCTGCGCGACGACGACGCCCTCCTCGCCTTCAGCCGCCGCCCCTGGCGCGACGACCTCATGGCCGAGGGCTTCGTCGAAGGCCCCATGTACCACGTCGACGCCGTCGTCGCCCCCGGCTACCGCTTCGTCGCCGCCTCCCGCTACCTGCGCAGCTGCCTCGGCGTGTTCTCCGGGCAGAACAACGGCTCCGTGCAGCTCCACCCCGTCCGCGACCCCTTCGCCCGACGGCTGGAGGACTTCCTCGACCGCGTCCTGGAGGCCTTCGACACCCCCGAGACCGCCGCCTACCACCTGGAGGTCTTCCACACCCCCGACGACGAACTCGTCCTCTGCGAGATCGCCTCCCGCGTCGGCGGCGACCGCATCCCCGCCCTCACCCGCCTCACCTACGGCGTCGACCTGCACACCGCCTGGCTGCGCCAGTCCGTCGGCCTGCCCGCCGCCCCGCCGCCGGC
>NZ_RPSE01000774.1:0-971 GCF_003949955.1 Streptomyces sp. WAC05292 | reverse complement strand
CTAACGAGCTCGTGCATGGTTGGCGGTGCGGTGCTGGATCTTGATCCCTGATCATGTTCATGTGGTGGGGACAGCGGCGCGTGCAGCGATCATCAGCGATCGGCGGATCACAGGTCTGTCGGCCGATGTGATCGCCGAACTCGTCACCGAGATAGGTCCGTTATGGCACGAGCGGCACCAGGCGCGACTGGAGGCCAGGCCACGCAAGCGGGCCGTGGGCGCCGGCGCGAAGCACCAGCTGGTCTTCGTCGACCGGCTCCTGGCCACGCTCGTCCACCTTCGCCACGGTGCCACTCACGACGTGCTGGCCTGCTGGTTCGGCGTCGACCGGTCCACAATCACCCGCGCCATCGGCGAGGTGCGGCCCCTGCTCGCAGCCCGCGGCTGCACCATCGCCACCGGCGTCCGGCTCCGCAGCCTCGCCGAGGTCATTGACCACCTCGGCGCCAGCGGACAGACCGGGATCATCGACGGCACCGAGATCCGGTCCGCCGGCCGGCCGCGGGCCGCAAGGACCGGGAGAAGTTCATCTCCGGCAAGAACAAGCAGAACGCCGTCAAGGCCATGGTCCTCACCGACGCCGGCGGCAAGCTCCTGTTCTGCAGTCCAGCCCAGCCGGCAAGCTGTGCCGACATCACCCACGCCCGACAGTTGGGCCTGGTCAAGCACCTGCTTGGCGGCCCGGCCGTGGAGATCCTTGCCGATGCCGGCTACCAGGGCCTGGGCGCTCAGACCGGAGGCCGCGTAGTGACACCGCCGCACCGCAAGTTCAAGAAGAACCCGCCGGACTGGTACGAGGAGATCTACGAGCGCCAGCGCAAGGCGCACTCCTCACGCCGGATCCGAGTCGAGCACGGCATCGCACACCTCAAGAACTGGCGGGCACTCGCTCGCCACCTCGGCCGACGCGAGCAGATGAGTGACACGATCCAAGCCATCGCCGGACTGCTCTCACACCAGCAGACCGCCAC
>NZ_RPSE01000773.1:0-978 GCF_003949955.1 Streptomyces sp. WAC05292 | reverse complement strand
GGGCTCGCGGGGGTGAGGACGAGGTCCTCGCCGGCGCTCTCGAAGGCGGCGGGCTGCCCGTTCACCTCGGCGGAGGCGACCGTTCCGTGGGTGAAGTCGAGGTTGATGCGGTCCAGGGCGGTGAGGGCGCGGGCGTCGATCCGGGTGACGGCGTCGAGGGGGGTCTTGTTGTCCTTGTAGGTGAGCGAGAGGTCGTACGAGAGGACGTCGTAGCCGGGGTTGCCCAGGTGCGGGAACAGCGGGTCTCCGATGCCCAGCGGCGTCGGCGGGGGCAGCGCGGCGGCGACCAGGCCGAGGGAGGCCGCGGCGAGCAGGGAGGCGCGCAGGCGCGGGGAGGTGAGCTGCATCCCCCACCGCTTACCAGCGCCCGCCGCGCGGCCGGGTACGGCGCGCGACGGTTCCACCCGAACGGGATCTCCGGGCGCGGGAGGGGCCGCCGTGCGGCTGACGGCCCGCCGGTCGGGCACCGGCGGGGCGCGGTCCGCTGCGGCGGCCCGCCGGTCAGGCGCGGCCGACGTCGTAGACGCCGGGCACGTTCCGCATGGCCCGCATGAGGGCGGGCAGCCCGGCGGCGTCGGGCAGGAGAAGGGTGTACGTGTGCCGGACGCGCTGCTCGACGGGCGGTTCGACGGTGGCGGAGACGACTTCGACGCCCTGGCGGGCGATGGCTTCGGTCAGGTCGGCCAGCAGGTGGGGGCGGCCGAACGATTCGGCGGTCAGGGTGACGCGGCAGTCGGCGGTGGCCCGCCAGTGCACGGCGACGGTGGTGCGGCCCAGGGCGCGCATCCGGGCGACGGCCTCGCAGCCGACGCGGTGGACGGTGACGGCCCCGCCGCGGACGACGAACCCGGCGACGGCGTCCGGGGGGACCGGCGTGCAGCAGCCGGCCAGGCGCACGGTGGCGTCGGGCAGGTCGGCGACGGCGTTGCCGCCTCCGCCGCGGGCCCCGACGACGGACAGGGGGGCGCGGGCGGGGGT
>NZ_RPSE01000772.1:0-984 GCF_003949955.1 Streptomyces sp. WAC05292 | reverse complement strand
GTTGCAGTTGCTCTAATGGGTTCAGCAAATGTCTTTCCAGCTCCGTCATGCTCTGTTACTCCTGTACCAGCCTTACGGCATTCTGTTTCCCGTTTTCCATCGTCCAGTTCGTTTCGGCTTTCATCCCCTCGGGCAACACCAGAAAACGTCCGTTGCTCCCCTCGTGATAACGCACGCCCCATGTCTTCGCGTTCAGCTTCTCCAGATTCTCGTTCTGCTTCCTGATTTCTTCCAGGTTCGCCTGTATCATCCCGCCAAGATACCAGAGCGTCCCGCCACTCACGGTAAACAGGTAAATGACCATCCCCAGTAACATCATGCCCGTATTCCCTGCCAGCTTTAACACGTCCTTCCTGTCCTGCATCATCGCCTCTTTCACCCCTTCCCGGTGTTTTTTCAGTGATTCCTCTGTCGACGCTTTGAACAGGGCTATAGCGTCTTTGATTTTCGTCTCGTTTGATGTCACAGCCTTGCTTACAGATTTTTCGAGCTTCCTGAACTCGTCGTTCAGTATTGTCTCTGTAGATTCGGCTCTCTCTTTCAGCTTTTTCTCGAACTCCGCGCCCGTCTGTAAAAGATTGCTCATAAAATGCTCCTTTCAGCCTGATATTCTTCCCTCCGTTCGGGTCTGCAATGCTGATACTGCTTCGCGTCACCCTGACCACTTCAAGCCCTGCCTCTGTGAGCGCCTGAATCACATCCTGACGGCCTTTTATCTCCCCGACATGATAAAGAGCGTCTATCCCGCGTGTGACGCTCTCTGCAAGCGCCTGTTTCGTTTCCGGCAGGTTATCAGAGAGAGTCAGTATCCGGCGGTTCTCCGGGGCGTTGGGGTCATGCAGCCCGTAATGGTGATTCACCAGCGTCTGCCAGGCATCAATTCTCGGCCTGTCTGCCCGGTCGTAGTACGGCTGGAGGCGTTTTCCGGTCTGTAGCTCCATGTTCGGAATGACAAAATTCAGCTCAAGCCGTCCCTTGTCCTGG
>NZ_RPSE01000771.1:0-986 GCF_003949955.1 Streptomyces sp. WAC05292 | reverse complement strand
GGGTGGTGCCGGTCCGGTCCGTGACGGCCACGGGTCTTCCCTTCCGGGGTGCGGGGGCGGTGTTCCCTACCGTCGCACCGGCCGATCCGTCAGGTCCATCGAAAAGTTTCGATCGTTCTTTTCAGCAGAACTGAACGGTGCGGGGGGGGCGGAGGAGCGGGCGGCGAAGACCTGCCCGGCGACCGTGGCGCCGAAGGCGAGGGCCATCCCGGCGAGCTGCACGGGGGTGAGGTCCTGCCCGAGGACGGCCCAGCCGATGGCGGCGGCGGTCAGCGGGGACAGCGGGCCGAGCAGGGTGACGGAGGTGGCGCTGAGCTGCCCCATGCCGCGGAACCAGAGCCAGTACGCGATCCCGGTGTTGATCAGCATCATGTAGCCGTAGCCGAGGAGGGCCCGGCCGTCGAGCGCGGGCGGCGCCCCCTCGGCGAGTGCGGCGAGGGGGACGATGACGAGCCCGCCGGCGGTGAGCTGCCAGCCGGTGGCGGCGAGCGGGCCGACACCTGCGGGACGCCCCCACCGCTTGGTCATCACGGTGCCGGCGGCCATCGACGCGGAGGAGACGACTCCGGCGGCGATGCCGAGGGCGTCGAGGCGGGCCTGGGCGGTCAGGACGACCATGCCGACCCCGAACGCCGCGGCGATGGCGGCGAGCACGGTCCGGAGCTCGGCGCGCTCGCCGAGCAGGAGGGCGGCGAGCCCGACGACGAAGAGCGGTCCGGCCGAGCCGAGGACGGCGGCGACGCCGCCGGGGAGGCGGTAGGCCGAGAGGAAGAGCAGCGGGAAGAACGCCCCGATGTTGAGGGTGCCCAGCGCGGCGGACTTCCACCACCAGCTGCCGGCGGGCAGGGTGCGGGAGAGCGCGGTCAGCAGCAGCCCGGCGGGCAGGGCCCGCATGGCCGCGGTGAACAGGGGCCGGTCGGGGGGCAGGAGTTCGGTGGCGACGGCGTAGGTGGAGCCCCAGGAGACGGGGGCGAGGGCGGTCAGGG
>NZ_RPSE01000770.1:0-989 GCF_003949955.1 Streptomyces sp. WAC05292 | reverse complement strand
GTGCGGGACGGGCCGCGCCCGCGCGGCCCGTCCCGCACCCGCCGGCCCGGCCGCCCGTCGCACCCGACATGCCCGTACCGCCCGCGCCGCCCGTACCACCCCTGTCGCCCGTGGCGCCCGCGCCGGTCACGGCCCTCGGCACCGGCCCGAACGAGCGCGCCGCGGACCTGGCCGCCCATCTCCTGCCGCTCGGCACCGGATTCGCCCTGATGGGCATCGGCCTCGGCTATCTCGGAGCGCGGCTGCGGCGCGGGCTGTGACCGCGCCGCGGGCGCCGCGCCGGAGCCCGCGTCCCCCTCCGGTACTAGGCCGGACGATGGTTGCGGCGTACGGCATACTCGGTATACATACTCAGTATGTCGATCCGCCACGGACTACTCGCCCTGCTGGATGACGGACCCCGGTACGGCTCCCAGCTGCGCACCGAGTTCGAATCCCGCACCGGCTCCACCTGGCCCCTCAACGTCGGGCAGGTGTACACGACCCTCGCCCGCCTGGAGCGCGACGGCCTCGTCGCACCCGGCGGCGAGGACCCCGCCGGCCACACCCTGTACGCCATCACCGACGCCGGCCGCGCCGAGCTGCGCCTCTGGTACGAGCGCCCCGTCGACCGCACCAGCCCGCCCCGCGACGAGCTCGCCATCAAGCTCGCCATGGCCGTCGGCTCCCCCGCCGTCGACATCCGCGCGGTCATCCAGGCGCAGCGGCACGCCACGGTCAAGGCGATGCAGGACTACACCCGCCTCAAGGCACAGGCCCTGGCCGCCCTGGAGTCGGGCACGGCCCGCGGACGCGACGACGTGGCCTGGCTGCTGGTCCTCGAACAGCTCATCTTCCAGACCGAGGCGGAGGCGCGCTGGCTCGACCACAGCGAATCCCGGCTCGTACGGCTCTCCCTGACGGCCGACCGGAGAGCCGAGGGGGACCCGCCGCAGTCCTCCTCGCTGAACTTCACGCCGGGCAAGACGGTCCCGAACCTGGTGCAGGCG
>NZ_RPSE01000076.1:0-21318 GCF_003949955.1 Streptomyces sp. WAC05292 | reverse complement strand
GGGCGGCGGGGTCACCTACCGGGCTGCCGGGAAGCTGCCGCCGGCGCCTCCGGCAGCTTCCCGGCAGCCCGGTAGGTGACCCCGCCGCCCTGCGGGTCCGGCTCGCCCGGGGCGATGCCCGGCCCGGACGGGCTCGGCGCCACCCGCGGCGCCGACGCCGCGGATCCGCCGCCCTCGCGGCCGCCGCCCTGCGCGGCCGACGCCCAGTACGCCGTCCCGCCGCCGGCGAGCAGCACGGCCGCGGCGATGGAGCCGATGGCCCAGGCCGGCCGCCGCCGTGTGCCGCGTGATGTCTCGGGTTGTTCGCTCGTCACCGTTTGCTCCTTCGCCCGTATCGCCGTGGCTGATGCGGGTGGGACGGAACAGACGCGAAACCGGTTCCGTCGAACCCCTACTCGCCGTCGCCGTACTGCGCCGTGGAGGCGATCAGGCGGGCCGAGGCCGGCGGGACGTCCACCCCGTGGATCTGGGACGGCGCCACCCTGTCCGGCCGGGGGTCCGCCGGGACCGCCCAGTGCGGGGCCATCCTGGCGCAGTCGCCGAGCAGTCGCGCGAAACCGGGCCGCGTGTCGACCGCGTACTCTCCGTAGCCGAATCCATCGGTGTAGGTCATGGGGGCACCGTAGGCTCGCACCGCCGCGCGGAGAAAGGCCTACTACGGGGTAGTTTCGTGGGGTCGGCGGCCGGTCCGCGACGGGGTAGCGTTGACTGTCAACGCTCGCCTTACCGCAGGAGCATCCACGCCGTGCGCATCGCAGTCACCGGCTCCATCGCCACCGACCACCTCATGACCTTTCCCGGCCGCTTCGCCGACCAGCTGGTCGCGGACCAGCTGCACACGGTCTCCCTCTCCTTCCTCGTCGACAACCTCGACGTCCGGCGGGGCGGTGTCGGCCCGAACATCTGCTTCGGCATGGGCCAGCTGGGCCTGCGCCCCGTCCTCGTCGGCGCGGCCGGCTCCGACTTCGACGAGTACCGCGCCTGGCTGGACCGGCACGGCGTCGACACCTCCTCGGTGCGCATCTCCGAGGTGCTGCACACCGCGCGCTTCGTCTGCACCACCGACGCCGACCACAACCAGATCGGCTCCTTCTACACGGGCGCGATGAGCGAGGCCCGCCTGATCGAGCTCAAGGCCGTCGCCGACCGCGTGGGCGGCCTCGACCTGGTCCTCATCGGCGCCGACGACCCCGAGGCGATGCTGCGCCACACCGAGGAGTGCCGCAGCCGCGGGATCCCCTTCGCCGCGGACTTCTCCCAGCAGATCGCCCGCATGGACGGCGAGAACATCCGCACCCTGATGGAGGGCGCGACGTACCTCTTCTCGAACGAGTACGAGAAGGGCCTCATCGAGTCGAAGTCCGGCTGGAGCGACGAGGAGATCCTCGGCAAGGTCGGCACCCGCGTCACCACGCTCGGCTCCCGCGGCGTCCGCATCGAGCGGGCCGGCGAGGAGACCATCACCGTCGGCTGCCCGGAGGAGACCGCGAAGGTCGACCCGACCGGCGTCGGCGACGCCTTCCGCGCCGGCTTCCTGGCCGGCCTCGGCTGGGGCGTCGGCCTGGAGCGCGCCGCGCAGGTCGGCTGCATGCTCGCCACCCTCGTGATCGAGACGCTCGGCACCCAGGAGTACACCCTGGCGCGCGCCCACTTCATGGAGCGCTTCACCAAGGCCTACGGCGAGGACGCCGCGGCCGAGGTCCGCGCCCACCTGGCGGCCTGATCCGGGCACCGGCGCCGGCGCCCCCGCGGGCGCCGGCCGCCGTTCAGCTGCGACGGCGCACCGTGTACGCCGTCCCCCGCGGCCGCGGCTCCTCGCCCAGGTAGTCGTGGCCGCGCAGCGAGCACCACGCGGGGACGTCCAGCCGGGCCACCTCGTCGTCCGACACCACCGTGACGGTCCCGCCGACCGGGACCGTGCGGACGGCCCGGGCCAGCTCGATCACCGGCTGCGGGCAGCGCAGCCCCAGCGCGTCGACCTCCACGGAGTCGGCGACCGGCTCCACGGGCTCCCCCTCCGGCGACCCGAGGGCGGCCCGGACCCGCGCCACCGCGCCGGGCAGCACCTCCAGGAAGCCGTTGACGTCCTCCGCCGCCGTCCCCGGCGGCAGGGAGACCCGCACGTTCCCCTCCGACAGCACCCCCATCGCCCGCAGCACGTGACTCGGCGTCAGGGTGGAGCTGGTGCAGGACGAGCCGGAGGAGACCGAATAGCCCGCCTTGTCCAGCTCGTGGAGCAGGGTCTCCCCGTCGACGTACAGGCAGGAGAACGTCACCAGGTGCGGCAGCCGCCGGTCCGGGTGGCCGACCACCTCGACGTCCGGCACGAGCCGGGCCACGCGCCGCCGGATCCGGTCCACCAGGACCCGCAGCCGGGCCGCCTCCGCCTCCGCCTCGGCGCGCACCGCCCGCAGGGAGGCCGCGGCCGCGACGGCGGCCGGGAGGTTCACGAAGCCGGGGGAGCGGCCCGACTCCCGCTCGTCCGCCGGGTGCTGCGGCGAGAACCGGACACCTTTGCGGACGGCCAGCAGTCCGACGCCGGGCGGGCCGCCCCACTTGTGGGCGCTCGCCGCGAGCACCGACCAGGCGCCCTCCACCGGCCCCCAGCCGAGCGACTGGGCTGCGTCCACCAGCAGCGGGACGCCGGCCTCCGCGCAGACGTCCGCGACCTCGGCGACCGGCTGCACCGTGCCCACCTCGTGGTTGGCGGACTGCAGGCAGGCCAGCGCGGTCGACGCGGTCAGCGCGTCCGCGTACCCCTCGGCGGTGACGGCGCCCGTGCGGTCGACCGGCACCTGGGCCACCGAGCCGCCCGCGGCCGCGTGCACGTCGGCCGCGTGGAGCACCGAACTGTGTTCGACCGCGGACACCACCAGGTGCCGGCCGGTGCGCCGGCGCCCGGCGAGTGCGCCCGCGATGCCGGAGTGGACCGCCTGTGTCCCCGAAGGAGTGAACACGAGCTCGTCGGCGCGGCAGCCGACGGCCTCCGCCGCCGCCTCGCGCGCCGCGTCCAGCAGGAGCGCAGCACGCCGGCCCTCCCGGTACAGCCGGGCGGGGTCCGCCCAGCCCTCGTCGAGGGCGGCCGCCAGCGCCTGCCGGGCCACGGGGTGCAGCGGTGCGGTGGACGCGGTGTCGAAGTACGGCATCCCGTCACCGTAAGGCAGCGGTCCGCGGGCACCGCGCCGACCCGGTGCGCGGCGCCGTCCGGCCCGCCCGCTGCCCGCCGCCGCCGGACCGCGGGGCCGGAGCGCAGGGCCCGTCAGAAGCCGCCCCCACACGGCCGTTCAGCCGGTGTCCGCCCGTCCCCCGTACGGCGGATCCATCCCTTCGGGGGCAGTAGCGGCGCGTTGGGCACCCTCCCCGCGCGACCCCAAATAGCGTCCAGTAGGGTTTGGTCCGCATAAACATCCAAACCCCTGCCTGCGTCAGGGCCGGCGACCGACCCGAACACGGCCGCGGCCGGCCGCGCGGGCCGAGACTCTCGGGAAGGCGCTACGTGAGTCCCTACGGCTCCGACCGCTCGCCGCGGCGCCCGATGCGGCGGAAGCTGCTGCAGGCGCTGACTGCGGGCGTGGTCCTGGCGACCGCCACTGGTTGCTCGTACACATGGAAAGACTTCCCCCGCCTCGGGATGCCCTACCCGGTCACGGAGGAGGCGCCTCGCATCCTGTCCCTGTGGCAGGGGTCCTGGGCGGCCGCTCTGGTCACCGGCATCCTGGTCTGGGGCCTGATCCTGTGGAGCGTCATCTTCCACCGGCGCAGCCGGACGAAGGTGGAGGTCCCCCCGCAGACCCGGTACAACATGCCCATCGAGGCGCTGTACACCGTGGTCCCGCTCATCATCGTCTCGGTGCTGTTCTACTTCACCGCGCGTGACGAGTCCAAGCTCCTCGCCCTCTCGAAGCCGGCGCACACCATCAACGTGGTCGGCTTCCAGTGGAGCTGGGGCTTCAACTACATCGAGAACGTCGACGGCGACGCGGCCACCCCGAAGGCCGGCGCGGTTCCCAAGGAACTCGCCAGCATCCCGGACCGCTACACCAAGGCCTTCCCGGCGGGCGCCGAAGGCGTCTACGAAAAGGGCATCCCGGGCGACCGGAACCCGGAGACCGGCAACCCCGGCCCGACCCTCTACCTGCCCAAGGGCGAGAAGGTCCGCTTCATCCTGTCGTCGAACGACGTCATCCACTCCTTCTGGGTGGTGCCGTTCCTCTTCAAGCAGGACGTCATCCCGGGCCACACCAACGTCTTCGAGGTCACGCCCACCCAGGAGGGCGTCTTCATGGGCAAGTGCGCCGAGCTGTGCGGCGTCGACCACTCCCGGATGCTCTTCAACGTCAAGGTCGTCTCGCCCGAGGAGTACCGGGCGCACCTGAAGGAACTGGCCGAGAAGGGGCAGACCGGCTTCCTGCCGGCCGGCATCAAGCAGACTGACCCGGCCCGGAACGCGGAGACGAACACACTGTGAGCATCCTCAACGAATCCCAGGGTGCCGCCGCAGACTCGTACGAGAACGAGCTGCCGGTGCGGCGCAAGCGACCTGGCAGCGTGGTGGTCAAATGGCTGACCACGACCGACCACAAGACCATCGGTACGCTGTACCTGGTCACGTCGTTCGTGTTCTTCCTGATCGGCGGCGTGCTCGCGCTCTTCATGCGCGCCGAGCTGGCCCGTCCGGGCACGCAGATCATGTCGAACGAGCAGTTCAACCAGGCGTTCACCATGCATGGCACGATCATGCTGCTGATGTTCGCCACGCCGCTGTTCGCCGGCTTCGCGAACTGGATCATGCCGCTGCAGATCGGCGCGCCCGACGTGGCGTTCCCGCGGCTGAACATGTTCGCGTACTGGCTGTACCTCTTCGGCTCGACCATCGCGGTGGCCGGCTTCCTCACCCCGCAGGGCGCCGCCGACTTCGGCTGGTTCGCCTACTCCCCGCTGTCCGACGCGGTCCGCTCGCCGGGCATCGGCGCCGACATGTGGATCATGGGTCTGGCCTTCTCCGGCTTCGGCACCATCCTCGGCTCGGTCAACTTCATCACCACGATCATCTGCATGCGCGCTCCGGGCATGACGATGTTCCGCATGCCGATCTTCACCTGGAACGTGCTGCTGACCGGTGTCCTGGTCCTGCTCGCCTTCCCGGTCCTCGCGGCGGCCCTGTTCGCGCTGGAGTCCGACCGCAAGTTCGGCAGCCACGTCTTCGACGCGGCCAACGGCGGCGCACTGCTGTGGCAGCACCTCTTCTGGTTCTTCGGACACCCAGAGGTGTACATCATCGCCCTGCCGTTCTTCGGCATCATCTCCGAGGTCATCCCGGTCTTCTCGCGGAAGCCGATGTTCGGCTACATCGGCCTCATCGCCGCGACGATCGCCATCGCCGGCCTCTCCGTGACCGTGTGGGCCCACCACATGTACGTCACCGGCGGTGTACTGCTGCCGTTCTTCTCCTTCATGACCTTCCTGATCGCGGTACCGACCGGTGTGAAGTTCTTCAACTGGATCGGCACCATGTGGAAGGGCTCGCTGTCCTTCGAGACCCCGATGCTCTGGGCCGTCGGCTTCCTGATCACCTTCACCTTCGGTGGTCTGACCGGCGTCATCCTGGCCTCGCCCCCGCTGGACTTCCACGTCTCCGACTCGTACTTCGTCGTCGCGCACTTCCACTACGTCATCTTCGGCACCGTGGTCTTCGCGATGTTCTCCGGCTTCCACTTCTGGTGGCCGAAGTTCACGGGCAAGATGCTGGACGAGCGCCTCGGCAAGATCACCTTCTGGACGCTCTTCGTGGGCTTCCACGGCACCTTCCTGGTGCAGCACTGGCTGGGTGCCGAGGGCATGCCGCGCCGCTACGCGGACTACCTCGCCGCCGACGGCTTCACCGCGCTGAACACCATCTCGACCGTCAGCTCGTTCCTGCTCGGCCTGTCGATGCTGCCGTTCATGTACAACGTCTGGAAGACGGCCAAGTACGGCAAGAAGATCGAGGTCGACGACCCGTGGGGCTACGGCCGTTCGCTCGAGTGGGCGACGTCCTGCCCGCCGCCGCGGCACAACTTCGTCACCCTGCCGCGCATCCGCAGTGAGTCGCCGGCCTTCGACCTCCACCACCCGGAGATCGCGGCCCTCGACCACCTCGAGGACCACGGCGCCAAGGCCGTCACCGGTGGCAAGGAGGCCGGCAAGTGAAGATCCAGGGCAAGATGTTCCTCTGGCTCTCCGCCTTCATTCTGATCATGGCCGTCGTGTACGGCGTGTGGTCGAAGGAGCCCGTGGGGACCACCGCGCTCTTCCTGGCCTTCGGCCTGAGCGTGATGATCGGCTACTACCTGGCCTTCACGGCCAAGCGCGTCGACGAGATGGCCCAGGACAACCTGGAGGCCGAGGTCGCCGACGAGGCGGGCGAGCTGGGGTTCTTCTCCCCGCACAGCTGGCAGCCGCTCTCGCTGGCGATCGGCGGTTCGCTCGCCTTCATGGGCGTCATCTTCGGCTGGTGGCTCATGTACTTCTCGGCCCCGATCATCCTGATCGGCCTGTGGGGCTGGGTGTACGAGTACTACCGGGGTGAGAACCAGAACCAGTAGCCGTCCTCGGCTCGGTCGAACGCCTGGGGCCCGGACTCCTCGAACAGAGGAGTCCGGGCCCCTCGTTTGCAGTCATCCCGCGCGCCGGGATTGTCGTATTTCCCTAGCGTTGGCCCCATGAACCACTCACCGCGTCTCTGGGCGGTCATCAGCTGCTCCCTGCTGGTCGCGTCCCTCGGTGCCGGCGCCACCGCATGCGGGTCGCACGAGAACCCGCTGTCAGCCCGCCCGCACGACGCGGGCGAGCAGATCGCCTTCAACCAGGTCCAGGGCGGCCGCCCCGTCGACCACAACCGCCCCCTGGAGGTCACCGCCAAGGGGACGGGCGGAAGCCGCATCACCGACGTCACCGCCGTGGACGTGCACGGCCGCCACCTCGCCGGCGAACTCACCGCCAAGGGCGACCGCTGGCAGAGCACCGGCCCCCTCGCCGCCGGCGTGCGCTACACCGTCACCGTCAGCACCGAGGACGAGCGGGGTGCCCCCGGACAGCGCACGCTGACGTTCGACACCACCCCGGCCAAGAAGCTCCTGAGCGTCGAATTCGGTCCGGAAAAGGGCAAGTACGGCGTCGGGCAGCCCCTCACCGCCGACCTCAGCGAGCCCGTCAAGGACAAGGCGGCCCGCGCCGTCGTCGAACGGGGCCTCGTCGTCGACACCCCTCCCGGGGTCGAGGGCGCCTGGCACTGGGTCGACGACAAGCGGCTGCATTTCAGGCCCAAGGAGTACTGGCCCGCCCACAGCACCGTCTCCGTACGGAGCAACCTGGAGGGCGTCAGGATCGACGGCGAGCTCCACGGAGCCGCCAGCACCCCGCTGACGCTGGAGATCGGGGACCGCGTCGAGGTCATCACCGACGCCGCCTCGCACTACCTCACGTTCAAGCGCAACGGAGAAGTGATCAACACCATTCCGGTCACCACCGGCAAGCCCGGCTTCTCCACCCGCAACGGCGTCAAGGTCGTGCTCGGCAAGCAGTACTACGTCCGTATGCGCGGGGACACCGTCGGCATCGGCGGCAGCGAGAACTACGACCTGCCCGTCTACTACGCCACACGCGTCACCTGGAGCGGTGAATACGTGCACGCCGCCCCGTGGTCCGTCGGGTCCCACGGCTACGCGAACGTCAGCCACGGCTGCACCGGCATGAGCACCGGGAACGCCGCCTGGTTCTACGAGAACATCACCGAGGGCGACATCGTCCAGGTCGTCAACAGCATCGGCGAGGACATGGACACCTTCGGGAACGGCTTCGGCGACTGGAACATGGACTGGAAGGACTGGCGCGAGGGCAGCGCCCTCCTCGCGGGCACCCGCGACGGCCGCACCGCGGCCGACCAGGCCCGCCTGCGCCCGCAGGTCTGACCCGGCGGCCCGCCGGCCCCCGGGGCCCGCGACCCGGTGCGCAGGGCCCCGCCGGGGGCCCCGCGCACCGCCGGGACGCCTGCTACGCGTCCAGCGACAGCCGGGCGCGCAGCAGGCGCGCCAGTGCGTCCGCGAACTCCACCGGATCGACCGGAAGGGTCACCGCCGCGTCCGCGCGGCTCCAGGTGGCCAGCCAGGCGTCCTGCGGACGGCCCATCAGCAGCAGCACGGGCGGGCAGCGGAACACCTCGTCCTTGATCTGCCGGCACACCCCCATTCCGCCCGCCGGGACGGCCTCGCCGTCCAGCACGCAGGCGTCGATCCCGCCCGCGTCCAGCTCGCCCAGGACCGCGGGCAGCGTCGCGCACTCCACGAACTCCACCGGCGGCAGGTCCGCGGCCGGCCTGCGCCCGGAGGCCAGGAGCACCTGCTGCCGGGTGTTCGCATCGTCGCTGTAGACCAGAACCCGTGCAGTCGACCGCATTTCGTTCCTCCACGGTTGCCGTGAATCACGTTGATGTTGCGCGGGATGCTACTCCTCGCAACCCCCCGCCCACACCGCTTCCGGTATGCCCGGCGACCGCCGCCCGATGGGCCGTTCGGGCCTTGCACACGGCCCTGACACTCCGAACGGCACCCCCCGGGGTGAGGGCGGGATAAGCGACCGACATAATGTCGGTCGTGGCGACAGCAACGACAGTAGATACCGGGCACGCGCACCCGACGGTCAACAGGCCGAACCTCGTCAGCGTCGGAACCATCATCTGGTTGAGTTCCGAGCTGATGTTCTTCGCGGCCCTCTTCGCGATGTACTTCACCCTGCGATCGGTGACGGGCGCCGAGTACTGGTCAGAACAGGCTTCGGCCCTGAATCTGCCCTTCTCGGCGACGAACACCACGATCCTGGTGCTCTCCTCCCTCACCTGCCAGCTCGGCGTCTTCGCCGCCGAGCGCGGTGACGTGAAGAAGCTCCGGACGTGGTTCATCGTCACGTTCGTGATGGGTGCGATCTTCATTGGCGGCCAGGTGTTCGAGTACACCGAGCTGGTCAAGCACGAGGGCATGAGCCTCTCGTCCGGTCCGTACGGCTCGGTGTTCTACCTGACCACCGGCTTCCACGGTCTGCACGTGACGGGCGGTCTCATCGCCTTCCTGCTGGTCCTCGGCCGGACGTACGCGGCCAAGAGGTTCACCCACGAACAGGCCACCTCGGCCATCGTCGTGTCCTACTACTGGCACTTCGTCGATGTCGTCTGGATCGGCCTCTTCGCCACGATCTACCTGATCAAGTAGCGAACACGTGGCCGGGCCCGCCCGGCATCCATCCAGAAACACCGACGCAGAAGATCCTGACACCGGGGTAATCCGTGAAAAAGCTCTCCGCACGACGACGCCATCCGCTGGCGGCGGTCGTCGTTCTACTCCTCGCGCTGGCGGCCACTGGGGGGCTGTACGCCGCCTTCGCCCCTGCGGGCAAGGCGCAGGCCGAAGAAACCGCCCAGTCCCTCGCCATCGAGGAGGGCAAGAAGCTCTACGCCGTGGGTTGCGCAAGCTGCCACGGAACCGGTGGCGAGGGAACCACTGACGGCCCCAGCCTGGTCGGCGTCGGCTCCGCGGCCGTCGACTTCCAGGTGAGCACCGGCCGCATGCCCGCCCAGCAGCCCGGCGCCCAGGTGCCGAAGAAGCCGGTCATCTACAGCCAGGCGCAGATCGACCAGCTGGCCGCGTACATCGCGTCCCTCGGCGCCGGCCCGATCACGCCGACCAAGAAGCAGTACGACCCGGCGGGTGCCGACATCGCCAACGGTGGCGAGCTGTTCCGCAACAACTGCGCGCAGTGCCACAACTTCACCGGCGAGGGCGGCGCGCTGACGAACGGCAAGTACGCCCCGAACCTCGAGGACGTCACGCCGAAGCACATCTACGAGGCCATGCTCACCGGCCCGCAGAACATGCCCTCCTTCCCGGACAGCGTCATGCCGGAGAAGGAGAAGAAGGACATCATCGCGTACCTCCAGAACGTGAACGGCGAGAAGTCGGTCAACCCCGGCGGTCTGAAGCTCGGCGGCCTCGGCCCCGTCTCGGAAGGCCTGTTCGGCTGGATCTTCGGTCTGGGTGCGCTGATCGCTGTCGCCGTCTGGGTCGCGGCCCACACCGCTAAGGCCAAGAAGTCATGAGTAGCCAAGAGATTCCCGAAGACAAGCACCTGCCGAGCGAGCAGGGCGACGCCCACCACGGCGGTGTGGCGGTCGCGGACGACCCGTTCGCCGACCCCGGCATGCCGGTCCACAAGCCGCGCATCCAGGACATCGACGACCGCGCCGCGAAGCGCTCCGAGCGCACCGTGGCGATGCTGTTCACGGTGTCGATGCTGGCCACGATCGCCTTCATCGCCGCGTACGTGATCATCCCGGTCGACAAGATCGTCTACATCTTCCCGCTCGGGAAGGTGAGCGCGCTCAACTTCGCGCTGGGCATGACCCTGGGCACCGCCCTCTTCTGCATCGGCGCGGGCGCGGTCCACTGGGCCCGCACGCTGATGTCCGACGTCGAGGTCGCCGACGACCGCCACCCGATCGCGGCCCCGGCCGACGTCAAGGCGAAGGTCATGTCGGACTTCGCCGCCGGTGCCGAGGAGTCGGCCATCGGCCGCCGTCCGCTGATCCGCAACACCCTGCTGGGCGCGCTGGCCATGGTGCCGCTGTCCGGCCTGGTCCTGCTGCGCGACCTGGGCCCGCTGCCCGAGGAGAAGCTCCGCAAGACCGTCTGGGCCAAGGGCAAGCTGCTCATCAACCAGAACACGGGTGAGCCGCTGCGTCCCGAGGACGTCCAGGTCGGCTCGCTGACCTTCGTCCAGCCCGAGGGGCTGGAAGAGGGCACCCACGAGTTCCAGACCGAGATCGCCAAGGCCGCCGTGATGATCGTCCGCATCCAGCCGGACGACATCAAGGACAAGCGCGAGCTCGAGTGGTCCCACGACGGCATCGTGGCCTACTCGAAGATCTGCACCCACGTCGGCTGCCCGATCAGCCTGTACGAGCAGCAGACGCACCACGTGCTCTGCCCGTGCCACCAGTCCACCTTCGACCTCTCCGACGGCGCGCGTGTCATCTTCGGCCCCGCCGGCCACGCGCTTCCGCAGCTGCGGATCGGCGTGAACGGCGAAGGCTTCCTCGAAGCGCTCGGCGACTTCGAGGAGCCCGTCGGTCCTGCATTCTGGGAGCGCGGATGAGTACCGCCACTGACAAGCGGAAGGCGCCCGCCGGCGAGCGCGTAGCCGACTGGGCGGACGGCCGCCTGGGCATCTACAGCCTCGCCAAGGCGAACATGCGCAAGATCTTCCCGGACCACTGGTCCTTCATGCTGGGTGAGATCTGCCTCTACAGCTTCATCATCATCATCCTCACGGGTGTGTACCTGACGCTGTTCTTCCACCCGAGCATGAACGAGGTGGAGTACCACGGCTCGTACGTCCCGATGCAGGGCGTCATGATGTCCGAGGCCTTCGCCTCGACCCTGGACATCAGCTTCGACGTCCGCGGCGGTCTGCTCATCCGGCAGATCCACCACTGGGCCGCGCTGATCTTCGTCGCCGCGATGATCGTGCACATGATGCGCGTCTTCTTCACGGGCGCGTTCCGCAAGCCGCGCGAGGTCAACTGGGTCTTCGGCTTCCTGCTGCTGGTCCTCGGCATGTTCACCGGCTTCACCGGCTACTCCCTGCCGGACGACCTGCTCTCCGGCACCGGCGTCCGCTTCATGGAGGGCGCGATCCTGTCCGTGCCGGTCGTCGGCACGTACATCTCGTTCTTCCTCTTCGGCGGCGAGTTCCCCGGCAGCGACTTCGTGGCGCGGTTCTACTCGATCCACATCCTGCTGCTGCCCGGCATCATGATGGGCCTGCTCGTGGCCCACCTGATCCTGGTCTTCTACCACAAGCACACCCAGTTCCCCGGCCCCGGCCGGACGAACAACAACGTCGTCGGCATGCCGCTGCTGCCGGTCTACATGGCCAAGGCCGGAGGCTTCTTCTTCCTGGTCTTCGGTGTCATCGCGGCCATCGCGGCGATCGCCACGATCAACCCGATCTGGAACCTCGGCCCGTACCGCCCGGACCACGTGTCCACCGGTGCGCAGCCCGACTGGTACATGGGCATGCCGGAAGGCCTGATCCGCGCCATGCCGGGCTGGGAGATCAACCTGTGGGGCCACACGCTCGTCCTGGGCGTGTTCATCCCGCTGATCCTCTTCCCGCTGGTCCTCGGTGCGATCGCGGTGTGGCCGTTCATCGAGTCCTGGGTCACCGGTGACAAGCGCGAGCACCACCTGCTCGACCGCCCGCGCAACGCCCCGACCCGCACGGCCTTCGGCGTCGCGTGGATCTCGGAGTACATCGTCCTGCTCATCGGCGGTGGAAACGACATGTTCGCGCAGTACTTCCACCTGTCGATCAACGCGATCACGTGGTTCGTCCGGATCGGCTTCTTCGCCGTCCCGGTCCTGGCCTTCATCGTCACCAAGCGCATCTGCCTCGGCCTGCAGCGCCGTGACCACGACAAGGTGCTGCACGGTCGCGAGACCGGCGTCATCAAGCGCCTCCCGCACGGTGAGTTCGTCGAGGTCCACGAGCCGCTGTCGCAGGACAAGCTGCACACCCTCACCTCGCACCACCAGTACCAGCCCGCCGAGATCGGCCCGACGGTCGACGAGAACGGCGTGGAGCGCAAGGTCGGTGCCATGGAGAAGCTGCGCGTCAAGCTCAGCAAGGGCATGTACGGCGAGGGCAACCAGATTCCGAAGCCCACGGTGGAGGAGTACAAGGAGATCCAGAGCGGCCACGGCCACCACTGATCCCGAGCGGGGCTGATCCCCGATCGTCCCCGCGTCGCCACGGCGAGAGCCCCGTCCAGGGTCTGGACGGGGCTCTTTGCCGTCCGCGCGGCTGGATAGGCTGATCCCCTTCCCATCCACCGTGGACCACCAGGAGCGGACCATGAACGTTGTGACCCCGGCAGGCGGCGACAGCGTGGCGGCCCGCAGCTGGCCGGCCGTCCTCGACGCCCTGCTCTCCGGCCGCGACCTGCACTCCGACGACACGGCGTGGGCCATGGACCGGATCATGCGGGGCGAGGCCAGCGACGCCCAGATCGCCGGCTTCATGGTGGCCCTGCGGGCCAAGGGGGAGACCGTCGAGGAGATCAACGGCCTCGTGCGGACCATGTACGCGCACGCCAACCTGATCGAGGTGCCGGGCCGGACGGTGGACATCGTCGGCACCGGCGGCGACGGCGCGAAGACCGTCAACATCTCGACGATGTCGTCGGTCGTGGTGGCCGGCACCGGCGCGAAGGTGGTCAAGCACGGCAACCGGGCCGCGTCCTCCGCGAGCGGCGCCTCGGACGTCCTGGAGAAGCTCGGCGTCAACCTGGACCTGACCCCCGCCCGGGTGGTCGAGGTCGCCGAGGAGGCCGGGATCACCTTCTGCTTCGCGGTGAAGTTCCACCCGGCGCTGCGGCACGTCGCCGCCGCCCGGCGGGAGCTCGGGATCCGGACCACCTTCAACTTCCTCGGCCCGCTCACCAACCCGGCGCGGGTGCGGGCCCAGGCGACCGGCGTGGCCGACGCCAGGGTCGCGCCCATCGTGGCGGGCGTCCTCGCCGAGCGGGGCTCCTCGGCGCTGGTCTTCCGCGGTGACGACGGCCTGGACGAGCTGACGACGACGGCGACCTCCCGCGTGTGGTGGGTCCGCGACGGGCGGGTGCAGGAGCAGGGCTTCGACCCGCGCGACGTCGGCATCGACCTGGTCGACGTGGCGGAGCTGCGGGGCGCGGACGCCTCGTACAACGCCGACGTCGCCCGGCGGCTGCTGGCCGGCGAGAGCGGCCCCGTGCGCGACGCCGTGCTGCTGAACTCCGCGGCCGCGCTGGTCGCCCTGGAGCCGGGCACGGGGACCCTGGAGGAGCAGATCGGGGCGGGCATCGCGCGCGCGGCCGAGTCCATCGACTCCGGGGCCGCGCGGGCCGCGCTGGAGCGGTGGGTGGCCGCCACCAACGCCTGACGGCTCCCCGGCCCCTGCCGGGCGTGTTCCGGCCGGGCCCCGGTCCGCATGGCGGACCGGGGCCTTGTGCGTGCCGGATCTTGTGGCAGGATGCTCACCAGGTCACGAGTGACAGCGTCTTGGCCCCGGCCTGCTGTCCGGCAACCCTCCTTCCGTGGCGGGGTGCCCCGGGTGATGACCAGGCCGTGGGCAGCGAGGTCCGCGGCAAGCGCGGATCCCTCGACACCAGGGGTCCTGGTCTCTCGAGGAGCGTTTTCCGTGAGCAAGCGAATGCGATAGGGCGTACCGCCCCTTCTTCACCCCTCGGACCGGCTCCTTCCGCGTACCCGTGCGTGTGCGCCGCGGCCGGCCCCGAGGCCTTCCCCGTACCCCGGACGGCGCAGCGCCGTACCCGCGTACGGGTGGTTTCCGAAGCCATTCAGCCCTGCAGCCGGGAGATTCCGCCATGTCCGCAACCCTGCACACCGCAGCCATCACCACCGCCGCCGCCGCTGACGCCGCGGCCGACGCCGACGCCTGCGGCGCCGCCTGTGCCGGGCCGCTGCCCGTCCTCGGCCGGGACGTCACCGTCCCGCTCGTCACCGGCGGCGAGACCGTCTACGCCGCCCTCGACTACGCCGCCAGCGCCCCCGCCCTCCAGCGCGTCTGGGACGACGTCGCCGCGTACGCCCCCTACTACGGCAGCGTGCACCGCGGCGCCGGCTACCTCTCCCAGCTGTCCACCGACCTCTTCGAGCAGAGCCGGGCCGCCGTCGCCGCCTTCCTCGACTGCCGCCCCTCCGACCAGGTCGTCTTCACCCGCTCCACCACCGACTCCCTGAACCTCCTCGCCGCGGCCCTCCCCGCCGACTGCCGCGTCTTCGTCTTCGAGACCGAGCACCACGCGGCGCTGCTGCCCTGGAGGGACGGGCAGGTCACCCATCTCGACGCGCCCCGCACCCCCGCCGAGGCCGTCGCCACCCTGGAGCGGGCCCTCGCCGACCGCGACCCTTCCCCCGGCCCTGCCCTCGTCTGCGTCACCGGGGCCTCCAACGTCACCGGCGAGCTGTGGCCCGTCCGGGAGCTCGCGGCGGCAGCCCACGCCCACGGCGCCCGGATCGTCCTCGACGCCGCCCAGCTCGCCCCGCACCACCCGGTCTCCGTACGCGGCCTCGACGTCGACTGGGTCGCCTTCTCCGGGCACAAGCTGTACGCGCCGTTCGGCTCCGGCGTGCTGGCCGGCCGGGCCGACTGGCTGCAGCAGGCCCGCCCCTACCTGGCCGGCGGCGGGGCCTCCCGCACCGTGGCCCGCCGCGAGGACGGCGGCGTCGACGTCGCATGGCACACCGGGGCCGCCCGGCACGAGGCCGGCTCGCCCAACGTCATCGGCGCCTACGCGATCGCGTCCGCCTGCCGGGCCCTGACCGAGGCCGGCTTCGACACCCTCGTCGCCCGAGAGCGCCGGCTCGTCGCGCGGATCCGGGAGGGACTCGCCGCCCTGCCCGAGGTGCGGGTGCTGTCCCTCTTCGGGGACGACGCCCCGCGGGTCGGCGTCATCTCCTTCGTCGTGGAGGGCTGGAACAGCTCCCACTTCGCCGCCGCGCTGTCCGCCGAGTACGGCATCGGCGTCCGCGACGGCCTCTTCTGCGCCCACCCGCTGGTGCGCACCCTGCTGGGCGGCGCCCCCCAGGAGCCCGGCGCCTGCGACGCCCCCGAGGCGCGGCAGCCGGGGGAGCGGTCGCTGAACGCGATCCGCGTCAGCTTCGGCGCGGGCACCCCCGACGAGCACGTCGACCGCTTCCTGCGGGCCGTGCGGGAACTCGTCGCCGACGGGGCGAAGTGGCAGTACCGCACCGAGGACGGCCGCTGCGTCCCGGCGGTCTGACGGCGCCCGGCGGGCCGCCCCGGGCGGCGGGGCTCCGGGCGGCGGGGCTCCGGACGGCGGGGCCTCAGGCGTCCAGGCCGATGGCGAAGGCGGCTTCCAGGTCGTGCTGGGAGTAGGTGCGGAACGCCACGTGCGTGTCCGTCGCCTCGACACCGGGGATCTTGCTGATGCGGCCGGGGATGATGTCCGCGAGGTCGTC
This sequence comes from Streptomyces sp. WAC05292, assembly GCF_003949955.1. Taxonomy (NCBI): domain Bacteria; kingdom Bacillati; phylum Actinomycetota; class Actinomycetes; order Kitasatosporales; family Streptomycetaceae; genus Streptomyces; species Streptomyces sp. WAC05292. The sequence goes on along the minus strand of NZ_RPSE01000076.1, from coordinate 5,248 downwards.
GTGGCGGGCCACGCGGACCAGCGCGATCAGGTCGTACGTCCCGGTGACGGAGTAGACCTCGCTGACGTTCTCCAGCGCCGCGATCGACTCGGCGATCTCGGGGATGCGGTCCACGCTGGTCTTGATGAGCACGATCGCGGTGATCACGGCTGGCTGTCTCCCTCGGTGGCCGTCGCTGATCGCCTCACTCTAGCCGCCCTGCCCCAGCGCACCCACGCGAGGAGGAAGCCCAGGGAGAAGCCCACCAGGTGCGCCAGGTACGCCACCCCCGGCCCGCTGCCCGCCCGGTGCGCGGCCACCCACTGCAGGGCGAACCAGAACAGCAGCACCAGCCACGCGGGCAGCCGCAGCGGCAGGAAGTACAGGAACGGGAACAGGGCGGTCACCCGGGCCCGCGGGAAGAGGAGCAGGAACGCCCCCAGGACCGCCGAGATGGCCCCCGAGGCGCCGACCAGCGTCTCCTGCGAGGAGGCGTTGGCGGCCGCGTACCCGGCGAGGGCCAGGTAGCCGGTGCCCACGTAGAAGCACAGGAACGCCGGTCGCCCCATCCGCTCCTCCGCCATCGCGCCGAAGACGCGCAGGAACAGCATGTTGCCGAGCAGGTGCAGCCAGCTGCCGTGCAGGAACAGCGCGGTCAGCGGAGTCAGCAGCGCCCGCGGCGAGCCCTGCGCGAGCTCGGCCGGGACGACGCCCCACCGCCGGAAGTGGGCGGTGCCCGCCTCCAGCAGCTGCCCGCCCGTGCCATAGGACGGATTGAGCCCGGAAGCCGGGCCCAGCAGGAACACGGCGCAGCAGCCCGCGATCAGCGCGTGCGTGGCCACCGGGCCCCCGGCCGCCGCCCGCACGGCCCGCCACTTTGCGATCATGCGGTCGAGCATGGCCCGACCGGCCCTCCCCGCCGCACCGGCAGGCCGTAGGGTTACGTGCTGCGGGCCGCCGATTCGCGCGGACGGCGGCTTTAATCGAAAGAGCTATGAAGGAGAGTGCGGCCTGATGACGGTTCCCCTGCCGACCGCGACCACCCGGTGGCGCTGCACGCTGTGCGGCAACCTGACGCGCTTCGACGTCACCCGTTCGTCGAAGGTCGTCGAGTACGTCCACCTGGACCTTGCCGGGGAGCCCAAGGTCGAGGAGCGCGAGGTGGTCAGTGAGACCATCGAGTCGGTCCGCTGCCGCTGGTGCAACGCGGTGGACCAGATCGAACTCGTGGACAGGCCGGGCGCGGACTCCTGAGGGAGCCGCGCCCCGCCGGGATGGACGGTAGGGGTGACGGATTGTGGAGCCAGCAAGCGGCGCTGAGCCGGCCGACGCGGCCGGCGACGCCGCCGAGGTGCTCGACCGCCCGCTGCCGGAGGGCGTGCGGCGACGGGTCGTCGCGCTCGTCTCGGACGCCTTCGGGGCGCTGACGGTCGCGGACCTCCCGGCGCAGCTGCGCCAGTACGCCCGGTTCACCCCGACCCGGCGGGCCAAGTTCGCGGGCAACGCCATGGCCGCGGCAGTGGAGAGCGACCCCGTCTTCCGGGGGCGCGTCGCGGAGAAGGTGCGCGAGGCGCAGGCCGAGCTGGCCGCGGCGCTGGACTCCGGGGCCCCGCCCGCCGCGGCCGACCCGCTCGACGTGGCCGCGGCGGCGTACGTCCTGCGGCCCGCCGGCTGGGTGAAGCTGGTCGCCGCCGCGGGGGAGGAGGCGCAGCGCGCCGACGCCGAGCGGGCGGACGAGGAGACCCGGCGCGAACTCGACCGGCTGCGCACGGAGCTGGCCCACGTACGGGAGGCCCAGCGGACCGGCGGCGAGCAGATGCGCGGCGAGCTGGAGGCGGCGCGGAAGGAAGCCGAATCGCTTCACCGCAAACTGCGCAGCGCCCTCAGCGACGTCAAGCGCGGGGAGGCCGCCCTGCGGAAGGCGGCCGCGGAGATCGACGCGGTCCGCGCCGAGGCCGCCGCCCAGGTGGCCGCCGCCGAGAGCGAGAACCGCCGGCTCAAGTCGCGGCTCGCCGAGGTGGAGGCGGCGCTGGAGACCTCCCGCCGCGCGACCCGCGAGGGGCGCAGCATCGAGGACATGCGCCTGCGGCTGCTGCTGGACACGGTGTTGGACGCCGCCCAGGGGCTGCGGCGGGAACTGGCGCTGCCGCCGGTCTCGACGCGGCCGGCCGACCTGGCGGACGCGGTCGAGCCGGGCCGGATGTCGCCGAAGGACATCGCGGCGCGGGCACTGTCGGAGACCGATCCGGCGCTGCTCGACCAGTTGCTGGCGCTGCCGCAGGCGCATCTGGTCGTGGACGGCTACAACGTGACCAAGACCGGCTATCCGACGATGCCCCTGGAGAAGCAGCGGCTGCGGCTCCTGGGCGGGCTGTCGATGCTGGCCGCGCAGACGGGCGCCGAGATGACCTGCGTCTTCGACGGGGCGGAGCTGGCCGCGCCGGTGCTGCTCGCGCCGCCGCGCGGAGTGCGGGTGCTGTTCTCCAAGCCCGGGGTGACGGCGGACGAGCTGATCCGGCAGCTGGTGCGGGCGGAGCCGCCCGGCCGACCGGTGGTGGTGGTCTCCACCGACCGCGAGGTGGCCGACGGGGTGGCGAAGGCGGGGGCGCGCCCCGTGGCGTCCGCTTTGCTGCTGAAGCGCCTTTCGCGCGTTTCGTAACTCCTCGCTGGAATGCCCGATTTGACGGTGCCGTCGCGGGACGGACCGTCAAGTCCCTGGCACTCAGCGTGGCCTGCGGTGAAGAACCTGTCCGCAGGAGCGGAATTTTTCCTTCAGGGGTTTGAAGTGATCACGGCGGGCTCACTAGGGTCTGCTCAAACCTTCGTGCGGTAGATCACTCATTCGGGGTGTCGGCGGAGGTTCCGCCGTGGTGCGCCGGCCAACCCGGCCCCGGCGGGCCCCAAGAAGAAGGAGCTCGGCTTCGTGGCGTCCCACCGTCGTCCCAAGCAGCCGAACCGCGCACGCGTCACCGTGCTGACCGCCACGGCCGCCGCAGCCGTCGCCCTCTCCGCGCACAGCGCGTCCGCCGCCCCCGCCCAGCCGAACAAGGACGAGGTCAAGGCCAAGGTCGACGCCCTCTACGAGGAAGCGGAACAGGCCACCGAGAAGTTCAACGGGGCCAAGGAACGCCAGGAGAAACTCGAAACGGAGATCGGGCGGATCCAGGACCAGGTCGCCCGCGGCCAGGAGGAGCTCAACCGGCTCCGCGCCACCCTCGGTTCGATGGCCAGCGCCCAGTACCGGGGCGGCAGCCTGGACCAGTCCGTCGCCCTGTTCCTCTCCGGCGACCCCGACACCTACCTCGACAAGGCCTCCACCCTCCAGCAGTTGACGGGCCGCCAGCTCGACGCCGTCCAGAAGATCCAGGCCAAGCAGCGCAGCCTCTCCCAGCAGCGCCAGGAAGCCGCGGGCAAGCTCGCCGACCTCGACGCCACCCGCAAGGAGCTCGGCGCGAAGAAGAAGGCCTCCCAGGACAAGCTCGCCGAGGCCCAGGCCCTCCTCAACACCCTCACCGCGCAGCAGCGCGCCCAGCTCAAGGACGAGGAGGCCCGCGCGAGCCGCGCCGACGGCGACCGCGCCGACCTCGGCAGCGCCAAGCCCTCCGGCCGCGCCGGAGCCGCCCTCGCCGCCGCCAAGACCAAACTGGGCAGCGCCTACGTCTCCGGAGCCACCGGTCCCAGCGCCTTCGACTGCTCCGGGCTGACGCAGTGGGCGTACAAGCAGGCCGGCGTCAGCATCACCCGCACCACCTGGACCCAGGCCAACGACGGCACCCGCATAGGCCGCAGCGCCCTCCAACCAGGCGACCTGGTGTTCTTCTACTCCGACCTGCACCACGTCGGCCTCTACGCCGGCAACGGCACGGTGCTGCACGCCTCCAACCCGCGCGGCGGCGTCAAGTACGAGTCCATCGACAACATGCCCTTCCAGTTCGGCGTCCGGATCTGACGAGCGCACCCCGCACCGCCCATCCGGGCGAATTGCGCGCCACCGCCCCGGACCCCGCGCCCCGCCCATGACCTGCGTCAGAGCGGGGCGCAGCCCTGTGCGGCCCCGCGCCGGACGTTGGCCGCCCCGCGGCCGCGCGGCTACTGTCTGCCCGCGCGGAGCCCGGAACACGGCCGCCCACCCGGGGCGGACCCGGTCCGCACTGCGGAAAGGGAGCGGTTGCACGTGGCGTCCCCTCGCCGGGCCGGGCTCGTCAGCCCCGACCGGAACACCAGGATCACCGCCTTCACCGCCGCAGCAGCCGCGGCCACGGCAGCCGCCGCCCTCACCGCGGCACCCGCCATCGCCGCCCCCGGCCACCCCCGGGAGCCCGCGGCGGGCGCCCGCGCCCAGGTCGACCGCCTCTTCCAGGAAGCCGAGCAGGCCACCGAGCGCTACAACCGGGCCGGCGAACGCGCCGACGCCCTCCGCGCCGACATCGGCCGCGCCCAGGACCAGCTCGCCCGCGGCCAGGACCGCATCAACACCATGCGCGGCGTCCTCGGCGCCTTCGCCGGAGCCCAGTACCGCTCCGGCGGCATCGACCCCGCCGTCGAACTCATGCTCTCCGAGGACCCCGTCGAATACCTCGACAGGGCCGCCACCCTGGAGCAGCTGACCGACCGCCAGACCCGCCAACTCGACGACCTGCGCAAGGAGCAGCGCAGACTGGTCCAGCAGCGCCGCGAAGCCTCCCTCAAACTCGCCGAACTCGACGCCGCCCGCGCCGACGTCGCCCGCCAGAAGCGCATCGTCACCGCCAAACTCGCCGCCGCCCGGCGCCTGCTGAACGAGATGCCCGCGCCCGAGCGCGCCGACTACGAGCGCAGCTCCCGCTCCGGCGGCCGCGCCGACACCGACGCCGACCTGCCCGCCTCCGACGTCCCCGTCTCCGGCCGCGCCGCGGCCGCCGTACGGGCCGCCCGCTCCGCGCTCGGCCGCCCGTACATCTGGGGCTCCACCGGCCCCACCGGGTTCGACTGCTCCGGACTGATGGTGTGGTCCTACCGCCAGGCCGGCGTCTCCCTCCCGCGCACCTCCCAGGCCCAGCGGCATGCCGGCCGCAAGGTCCCGCTCTCCCAGGCGCAGCCCGGCGACCTCGTCACCTACCGCTCCGACGCCAGCCACGTCGGCATGTACGTCGGCAACGGCCAGGTCATCCACGCCCCCTACCCCGGCGCCCGCGTCCGCTACGACCCCGTCGGGATGATGCCCGTCGCGTCCGTGACGCGGCCCTGACCCCCTGCGGGCCCGCCGCCCCCCGACGCCAGGGCCTAGGAT
>NZ_RPSE01000769.1:0-995 GCF_003949955.1 Streptomyces sp. WAC05292 | reverse complement strand
CCCCTTGTACCGGTCGCTTATCAAATGACAATTCCCATAATTTTATTTCTTCGATGTATTCGTAATCTGCTGGCGATGCCAAACGAAATAATTGAGACATAGTGATCCCCTCCGATGATGTGTGAACAGAGATATTATAAGGCTTTCGGGAAATTCCGCTTCCTCGACGTGAAGCAAGTTCACGCCTTGCGGCGAGCGTTGCGAGTTGAATTTACAGAAATTATTAGGCTTCAGATGTACCAAAGCCCCGTGACAGTGTCATGGGGCTCTGGTACTCTAAATCTTGTGCATTCATTGCTAAAGATTTCGATGTGGTAATCCAATCTTAGCAATGGGAAGCTAGCTTGTCACTACTTCCTTAAAACCATTCAACGACATTAACTCAAATGCACCACTTGATTGACTCGGACTTAGCCCGGTCTCCGAAAGGATAAACAGGCAAATTGTGGTAGTAAAACGTACCGGAAAACGAAATTCCGGCTCTGCCTCCGAATCACGCTGCGGTATCGAAAGATTACAGTGCGTACCTGATAAGAGCACCAATCAACGGACTAGGGATTTCTTGGATTGCGAAGTGTCGAAAGAAGCCCAACCTAACCAGAAGTACCAGACTTAGCTAAATTAAAGAGCTAAGAAGCCATGACCCAATAACTGATCATGGAGAAAAGCAAAGACAAAAAGATGTTGTCGCTTCGCTCCGTTTTGATTAGTACCACATTGGGGCATTAGGCACTTTTTTGCTCAAAATTTGAGTTTTGGATATAAAACAACCATGAGAAAGATTACGAATTTAACCAAGCAAGAAAAAATATTCATCCGACAAACTTTTGAAGAGAATGAAAGGCAAAACGGCAAGCCGTTAAATAAAGACCAACGAAAAGCCTTGTTAGCCACGGTATATAAACAAATCTGGAGCCAAAGAATCGCAGATAAGGCACAAAAACAAAGAGAGTTAGAACGACACGCAAAAGATTTCACATGGAAAAAGCCTGAGC
>NZ_RPSE01000768.1:0-1000 GCF_003949955.1 Streptomyces sp. WAC05292 | reverse complement strand
GCGGACGGCCGTGCACAACTTCTCGACGCTGGACATGGCGCCGGACGAGCTGCTGGGGCACCTGGACGAGCTGATCGACCGGATCGACCAGAACGAGTCGGGTGCGGCGGGCTCGGGCTCCAGGGGTGACGGGTCGGCGGAGCCGGCGGGGATCACGGGGGCGACGTGCCTGTACGCGGTGTACGACCCGGTGTCGGGGCGGTGCACGATGGCGAGTGCCGGGCATCCGGGGCCGGCGCTGGTGTGGCCGGACGGGCGGGTGGAGTTCCCGGAGGTGCCGGTCGGGCTGCCGCTGGGGGTGGGCGGGATGCCGTTCGAGGCGGTGGAGCTGCGGCTGCCGGAGTCGAGCCGGCTGGCGCTGTTCACGGACGGGCTGCTGGAGGACCGGGACCGGGACTTCGACACGGGGTTGGCGATGCTGGGAGAGGTGCTGGCGCGGCCGGGCCGGCGGACGCCGGACGAGGAGTGCGCGGACGTGCTGGCGGCGCTGCTGTTCCCGTCGCCGAGTGACGACATCGCGCTGCTGATCGCGGACACGCGGCGGCTGGAGGCGGACCGGATCGCGGAGTGGGAGGTGCCGCCGGATCCGGCGGCGGTGTCGCGGGTCCGGCAGGCGAGTGCGGCGAAGCTGGCCGAGTGGGGGCTGGGCGAGGTGGCGTTCACGGCCGAGCTGATCCTGAGCGAGCTGGTGACGAACGCGATCCGGTACGGGAACACGCCGATCCGGGTGCGGATGCTGCGCGACCGCAGCCTGATCTGCGAGGTGTCCGACGCGAGCAGCACCTCGCCGCACCTGCGGTACGCGGCGACGACCGACGAGGGCGGCCGCGGGCTGTTCCTGGTGGCGCAGTTCGCGGACCGGTGGGGGACGCGGTACACGGAGCGCGGGAAGGTGATCTGGGCGGAGCTGCCGCTGACGGCGGCCGCGGAGCCGCCGGGTCCGGCGCCGGACCTGGATGCGCTGGAGGATCTGGCCTGGTGAGGGGCGGTGGGGTGGACG
>NZ_RPSE01000767.1:0-1001 GCF_003949955.1 Streptomyces sp. WAC05292 | reverse complement strand
GTGTCCATGCGCTCTCCTGGGGGCGTCGTCCGGGGGGCCGGGGCCGCTCGGCTGTACCGGGAGCCCCAGTCTTCACGCGGCGGCGGCCCCGCACAACGGGCGGATCCGGCCGAAGGGATGGCCGAAGGCCCGCCCCGACCGGTGCCGGGGCGGGCCCGCTCAGCGGGTGCCGCCACCGGTGCCGGGCGCGGCCGTGAGGGCGGCGGCGGCCGCGAAGAGGCGGGCGCAGCGCTGCGTCATGGCCGCCGGCGACTGTTCGGGGTGCTTGGTCCACCAGCGGACGAGGGTGGCGACCATGTCCCGCCAGACGTACGCCAGGGCGTCGGCGTCCAGGGGGTCGGCGGAGCCGGACCGGCGGAGCAGGTCGGCGGTTCCGCCGGCCGCGAGCCGGTCGATCGCCCCCCGGTACTCGGCGGTGCGGGCGGCTGCCTCGCCCCCGGGCGGGAGGGTCGTGTCGTACAGCACGAACCACGCCTCGCGCTGCCCCTCCAGCGCGGTGAAGATGCCGTTCAGGACCCTCAGCGGGGTCTCCCCGGTGGTCCCTCCGGAGCCCATGGCGGTGGTGACGGCGCCCAGGATGCGCTCCCCGACCGGGACGAGGCAGGCGGTGTACAGGGCTTCCTTGGTGCCGAAGTACTGGTGGAGCAGCGTCTTGGTGACGCCGACCTGCGCGGCGATCGCGGCGAGCGAGGCGGCGGCGTAGCCGCGGGTGCCGAACTCCCTGGTGGCGGCCTCCAGGATCTGCTGCTGGCGGTCCCGGCGGGGAACGCCCTTGGTGCCGGCCTTGGAGCGAGGGGTTGCCATGGGCGGATATTAACAGTAAGTAATTTACCCCGGGGTAAGTTCAGCGGGGCGGCGGAGTCGTGTCAGCACGCTCCGCTCCCTCGCCCGTTTCCCGCCCTGCACCAGCGGCACAGCCACCCCATCCGCACCCGCACCCGCACCCCCGCCCCGGGGCGCGGGCGGGGCCCGACCCCGGAGCACACCATGGCCGGCACCAC
>NZ_RPSE01000766.1:0-1007 GCF_003949955.1 Streptomyces sp. WAC05292 | reverse complement strand
GGCAGGAGTGCCCGTGGGACGGGACTTACGGGCAGGGGACGGCGCCCCCGCGGCCCTAGCCTTCCCGCATGACGATGTGGACCACTCTCGATCCGGTTGCCGTGGCCGTCGACCCCGGCAGCCGGGCGACCGCCCGGCTCCGGGTGCGCAACACCGGCGACACGGTGGAGGAATACCGGCTCTCGATCGTGGGCGACCCGGCCGGCTGGAGCCGCATCGAGCCCGACACGCTCCGCCTCTACCCGGGCAGCGAAGGGTCCGCGGAGATCTCCTTCGCGCCGCCGCGCACCCCCGACGCCCCGGCGGGCCCCACCGCCTACGGGGTGCGGGTCGAGCCGCGCGAGAACCCCGCCGTGCGGGACGTGCTGGAAGGCCGGGTCTCGGTCGCCCCGTTCACCGAGGTCCGCGCCGAACTGGTGCCGCCCGCCATCGCCGCCCGGTTCCGCGGCCGGGCCGCCGTCGCCGTCGACAACCTCGGCAACACCCCGCTCACCGCGTCCGTCGGCGCCCGCGACGAGTCCGGCCGGCTGTCGTTCGACGTCCGCCCGGGCAACGTCCAAGTGGCGCCGGGCCGGGCGGCGTTCGTCGGACTGGAGATCTCCCCCCAGGCGACCCGGTGGACGGGCGGGCCCGAAACCCACCGCATCACCGTCTCCGTGCGGCGCTCCGGCGATGCGGCGGCCCTGGAGTTGAACGGCGAGTTCGAGCAGCGGCCGGTGCTGCCCGCCTGGCTCGTCGCCGTCGGCGGGCTGCTGGCCGCGGCCGCCGTCGCGTTCGCCGTGCTGTGGCTCGGGTTCTCGCCGAAGGTCGCCTCCGCCGCCGGGGAGAAGAAGGCCGAGGCGGGGGCACCGCTGCCGAACCCGCTGGGCAGCCAGGGGCCCCTCCCGGCGGCTCCGCCGCCGCCCGCCGACCCGGGGGCCCTCCCCGGCGGCGGAGCCCCGGTCGGCGGGGACCCGGCGGCCGGAGTCCCCGGCGGCGGCTCCGCCGGTGCGGGTTCCGGCGGGGGA
>NZ_RPSE01000765.1:0-1015 GCF_003949955.1 Streptomyces sp. WAC05292 | reverse complement strand
CAGCGAAGAAATCACCATCGACGGCGAAACGGAGCCGGTGACCGTCAAACTCGGCGTATGGGTCACCAACACCAAATCGAGGCGCGACAAGCTCGCCCAGGACCAGCTGGCCGCCCTGCGGGAGCTCGGTATGGAGTGGGCCTGACATCACCGGCCGCCGGCCGCCCCTGTGCCAGACCGGATCAAGGCCTGGGTCGCTTCGGTCCCGGAGAACCCAGCCGTGCCCCCCATAGAGCGCGCCTTCGTTCACCTCGTCGGAACACATGAAGGCCCCGTAGCCGAGCCCTCCGAGCAGCGCGGACCATCACGGGTAGGGGCCAAAACGCGCGCAGGCCTGCTCGATCAGCTCCCGGTCCACACGCCTTACCGGGCCGCGCTCGCGGGCCGCGTAGACATGCGACGTGATCTTCGCCCACGTGCGGAAATTGCCGCGCGCCATCTGCTCGTCCGCTCGCGCAAGGTCGTCCGGGTCCGCCGGCGCCCATACGGGGTGGAACAGAGTCAGCGTCTGCGGGACTTGAGACGGCTCAAGCCGGCCGACCTGATGCCAGCTCAGCACGCGCGAGCGCAGCGCCGAAGCACGGGCGAGGGCCCGCTCGCTTCCCGCCCCACACAGCACCAGCGCCGCCGCACAGCCCGGCGCGTCCCACAACTGCCGCAGGAAATCCAGCAGTGGCGGCGTCAGCCGCTGAGCGTCATCGAGAAACAGCACACCCGGCTCGGCCAGTGCCCGCGTCAGAGCCCGGCTGGCCGGCCCGGCCCGGTGCGGCAGCGCCCCCGACGGCAGCCCGAGCGCTTCACACAGCGAGGCCCGCAGCTGCGGCAGACCGGGTGCCACGCCGACCACCGGCCGCCACACCGGCACCCGGCCGGGCAGAAGATGCAACGCCTGTTCGACGGCGACCGTCTTGCCCAGGCCCGTGTCCCCGTACACGCAGCACATCCCTCGCGCCGCGACCGTATGCCCCACCGCCTCCGCCACGGCGGCCACCTGCCGGGTCGACACCATACGCGC
>NZ_RPSE01000764.1:0-1015 GCF_003949955.1 Streptomyces sp. WAC05292 | reverse complement strand
GCGCCCGCCCCCGGGCGCGACGGCGCCGCGGCCCGGCACGCCGCCGTCGCGCCCGCCGCCGGGGGCGGGCGCCCGGCCTTCGCCCGCACCCGCCGGCTCCCCGGGCTGCCGGGCGGCGCGGACGGCAGGCATCCTTGATCCCACACACCGCCGAACACCCCACCGAGGAGCCCCGGTTGACCGCCACCCGCCCGACGACGACACCGCAGGCGGCAACCGCTGCGGACGGCCCCCGGCGCCACATCCCCTTCGACCGGCTCCACAACTTCCGCGACCTCGGCGGCTACCGAACCGCCGGCGGCCGCACCGTGGCCTGGGGCCGGCTCTATCGCGCCGACTCCCTCGGCAAACTGCGCGGGGCCGACTGGGAGCGCTTCCTCGGGCTCGGTGTGCGGACCGTCGTCGACCTGCGCTACCCGTGGGAGATCGAGGCGAAGGGCCGGATCCCCGAACCGGACCGCTTCACCTACGCCAACCACAGCATCGAGCACCGCCCGTACGACCAGTCCGCCATCGCCCCGGACATCGACCCCTGGCGCTACCTCGCCGACCGCTTCGCGGAGGTGGCCGAGGACGGTGCCGCCGAGATCCGGCAGGTCCTGGAGCTGCTCGCCGAGGGGCCGGGGCCGGCGGTGTTCCACTGCACGTCCGGCAAGGACCGCACCGGGCTGATCGCCGCTCTCGTCCTGACCCTCCTGGAGGTCCCCGAGGAGCAGATCCTGGCCGATTTCGCCCTGACCGAGCTGGCCACCGCCCGCCTCCTGGCCGACTGGCACGAGGCCAACCCCGGCCGCACCATGCGCTGGCCCTCGTACGGCCGGGCGCCGGCGACCGTGATGTCCCTGACCCTCGCCGACCTGGCCACCCGCCACGGCTCGCCGGCCGCGTACCTGGCGGACCGCGTCGGCATCACCCCGCACACGACGCGGCTCCTCCGGGAGCGCCTGCTGGTGCCGTGAGCGGGGCCTGCAAGGATGGCGGCGACCACGAGGCCCACCCCCCACCGGAGGACCGA
>NZ_RPSE01000763.1:0-1020 GCF_003949955.1 Streptomyces sp. WAC05292 | reverse complement strand
GGGCGGGGACGGAAGGGCCGGCGGCTTCGGGGGCGGTGAGGGCGGCCAGGGCGGCTCTCGCGTCGGCGGCTTCGGGGAGGGCGAGGGCGTCGAGGAGGCGTATGGCCTCGTCCAGGCGGGCGGCGGCCGCCTCCCGGTCGCCGGCGGCGGCCAAGGCGGTGCCGTGAAGGCGGAGGGCGCGGGCCTCGGCCGCCCGCCAGCCGACCCGCCGGGCGGCTTCCACGGCCCGCTCGCCGCACTCCGCCGCGTCCCGGGCGCGGTTCCCTGCGAGGAGGGCGGCGGTCTGCGACACCAGGTTCATCGCGCCGTAGACCGGGTAGCCGTGGCGCAGGCCGAGTTCGGCGCTCTCCCGGTGCCGGGCCACGGCCTCCTCGGTGCGGCCGGCGTGCCGGGCGACGATGCCCTGGCTGTACAGGGCGTGCGCCTCGGCGTAGCGGTCGCCGCGTGCGCGGGCCGCGTCGAGGGCCGCCCGGGCCGCGGCATCGGCGTCGGCGGCGCGGCCCAACCGCATCAGCGCGCCGACGCTGTTGGAGCGGGCGTGGCCGACTCCCCACCCGTTGCCGCACCGCGTGCCGGTGTCGACGGCCTCCCGGTAGAGCGCATCGGCGGCCTCCCAGTCGGCCAGGGCCTGTCGGACGAGGGCCCTGGTGGTGAGGATCTCCGTGCGGACGATGTCGTCGCCGCAGGTCCGTGCGGCCCGGTCGGCGTCCTGGAGGGCGCGGTCGGCTTCGTCGAGGCGCCCCAGCCGCATCAGCGCGGCCCCCAGCATGTGGCCGATGCGGCCCGCTGCCCGGATGTCGCCGCGGGCCTGCGCGGTGCCGAGGATGCCGCGGGCCGGTGAGACGAGCGCACCCCACAGGAAGGAGCCGTCGAGCAGCGGGTCGAGGGCGAGGACGGTGTCGGCGGCGGCGCCGACGGCCTCCGGGGCTGCTTCGACGGCCTGGACGGCCACGGCGAGGACGGAGGCGTGGTCGAAGGGGAGGACCGGCGGGGCGGGGGCCGCCGGTCCTCCCCTTCGAC
>NZ_RPSE01000762.1:0-1021 GCF_003949955.1 Streptomyces sp. WAC05292 | reverse complement strand
GCGCGAGCGCGAACGCCCGCCAGATCCGCGAGATGCTCGACTGCGACATCTCGGTCGCCGCGGCCATCGACCTGGTCGACCAGTGGGTCGCGTTCTTCGGTGTCTCCTCAAGCGTCTTGACGATGACCCGCTCGACGTCGGCGTCAGTGATCTTCCGTGGGACGCCGGGCCGCGGGTCGTCGCACAAGCCGTCCAAGCCCCGCTCGATGAAGCGGCGCCGCCAGGTGCGGACCGTGTCCGGAGCTATCCGCAGCCGGCGGGACACCTCCATGATCGAGGGGCCTTCGGCGCACTCCAGCACGATCCGCGCGGATCTTGCCGGTCAAGCCCGCGTCGTCCGGTGCCGTGCATCGCAAGGCGGAGGGCCGCCCGCGTACTGGGGTACGCGGGCGGCCCGACAACGCGGCGAGGCGCGGCACCGGACGGCGCGGGCCAGGCAAGATCCGGAAGAGGCGGCCTAGGGGGCGGTGACGACCACCGTCTTGGCCACCTTGTCGTGGAGGCCCTGGCGGTACGGCTTGTCCACCAGGATCGACACGATGAGGGCGAGCGGCCACAGGCACAGGCAGCAGATGAGCGTGGGCAGCCAGAGCACCGCGGCCCGCCCGAGCGCGGGGCCGGACTGCGGGACACTGCCGTCGTTGAGCATCGCCACCCGCAGGCCCATCGCCTTCTTGCCGGGGGTCTTGCCGTCCTTCCTGGTGAAGAACCAGTCGTAGCCGACGTAGGCGATGATCGAGATGAGCGTCATGGCGAGGCCGGTGCCGCTGTAGGACTTGGTGATGACCTCGGTGACGTCCTCGCCGCGGTCCGTCTCGACCACGTACCGGTTCGTGCCGAACGCCAGCTGGATCAGGAACAGCGGGATGAACACGATGACCAGGTCGATGACGCGGGCGGCGAGCCGCCTGCCGAAGTCGGCGAGCGGCGGCATCCCGGCCAGCGGGTCGGGCATGCCGTAGCCGCCGCCGGAGCCGTACGGGTCGCTGCCGTACGGGGGCGGCGGGGGCGGGTATCCGCC
>NZ_RPSE01000761.1:0-1030 GCF_003949955.1 Streptomyces sp. WAC05292 | reverse complement strand
GTCCGGAGGTCGGTGGTGGCGGCGTGGAAGCCGTGGCACCAGCGGCCCTCGGAGTGGCAGGGGCAGGTGGCGGGGGAGTGGTGGGCTCCGCGGCAGTCGGGGCAGTTGGCGGCGGGCGTCTTGGCCCCGGGGGCGAGCGGGTGGACGGGGTAGCCGCGTCGGGCCAGCCAGGTGGCCACGTCCAGTGCCGACCCGCCGCTCACTGCGTGTGGCAGGCTCTCGGAATAGACGGGCACTGGCTCTTCCTTGACGCGGTGTCGGCGACGGTCGTTCCCATCCCTGGACTGCTCTCCGAGGTGTGCGCTGGCCTGCGCCTCAGGGACCAGAGGGACTCAAGATTCACTATGCCGGAGGTTACCCCAGAGTCCACGCGAGCCCGGGATGTAACGGCCGCACTATCCGGAATTCAGTCCCTTCAGTCCCTCAGACCCTGACCTTCTCACCTGGTTCGTCCTGAATGGCCCCTTCTCGAACGGGGTGAGGGTCCGGGCGTGTCGCGGCAGCCGCATGGATCGCCCCTCGACTCCTCCTGGAGTCGCACTCGACCGTCCCTCCCCGGGGAGGGGTCGCCGTCGGGAGGGACCGAACACCGACCGTCCGCCGGACCGACTTGCGGACCGAACCCGGCTCGGTGGCGTTCGGTCCCTCCCCGCTTCGGGCGCCCGATCCGCGTCCGGGGTGTCCGTCAGAGGGGTCCAGGTACTGAAGGGGCTGGACCGTCGTTCAGTCCCTCTGGGTTTGGTCCCTTTGTAAAGGTGCAGGTCAGAGCGTTGGGAGGGACGGGAGAGGGACTGAAGGGACTCGGAATCACTACTTCCACTCTTTATGTGCGTGCGTGTATGCGCGGGCGTAAGTATGACTGCATGTCTCTGGGTAGCTCATAACTAGCGATTTCAGTCCCTTCGGTCCCTGGAAAACGAGAGGGAGGCCGCTGACCTGCAGGTTTGTGCAGTGACTGAAGGGACAGGGACCGAAAGGGACTCACCGGCGTTCAGTCCCCCGGTCCGGGGGGAGGGAGTGCAGGGGGAGG
>NZ_RPSE01000760.1:0-1066 GCF_003949955.1 Streptomyces sp. WAC05292 | reverse complement strand
TGCGCAACCCGCACGGCGGGGCGCCGGGCCCGGCCGCCCCGCCGTGCGGGTTGCGCACGCGATACCTTCAAGACCTCGGCAATTCTTGGAGGAAGCGGCGTGAGCGTGCGAGTGACGGCGGCCCCCGGCGGAGTGGACCCCTTCGGCACGGCCCGGCTGCGGCGCGGGGTCCTCGATTCGTGGGGTGCGGGCCCGGCCCGCTTCCGCGAGGACGCCAACGCCGAGGAGGACCTGGCCCTCGGCGGCTACCGCGACCGGCTGGTCGTCGAGTTGGCGCAGAACGCGGCCGACGCGGCCGCCCGGGCCGGGGTCCCCGGCCGCCTGCGGCTCACCCTGCACGCCGCCGACCAGGGCCCCGCCGTCCTCGCCGCCGCCAACACCGGCGCCCCCCTCGACGCCGCCGGCGTCGAATCGCTGAGCACCCTGCGCGCCTCCGCCAAACGCGAGTCGGCCGCCTCCGGGGACACCGTCGGCCGCTTCGGCGTCGGCTTCGCCGCCGTCCTCGCCGTCTCCGACGAGCCCGCCGTCCTCGGCCGCCACGGCGGCGTCCGCTGGTCCCTCGCCGAAGCCCGCGAACTGGCCCGCGAGGCCGCCGCGCACAGCCCCGGCCTCGGCGACGAACTCCGCCGCCGCGACGGCCACGTCCCCCTGCTGCGCCTCCCCCTGCCCGCCGAGGGCACCGCCCCCGAGGGCTACGACACCGTCGTCGTCCTCCCGCTGCGCGACGCCGCCGCCGAGGACCTGGTGCAGCGGCTGCTGTCCGGGATCGACGACGCCCTGCTGCTGACCCTGCCCGGGCTCCACGAGATCACCGTCGACACCCCGCAGGACGGCGGCCGCACCCTGCGCCGCGGCGCCGACGGCGCCTACACGGTGATCGAGGACTCCCGCGGCGAGACCCGCCGCTGGCGCACCGTCCGCCACACCGGCCCCACCCCGCCCGCGCTGCTCGCGGACCGGCCCGTCGAAGAACGGCTCCGCCCCTCCTGGACCGTCTCCTGGGCCGTCCCCGTCGACACCGACGGCGCACCGCTGCACCCCGGCACCGCGCCCGTCGTACACGCCC
>NZ_RPSE01000075.1:0-21583 GCF_003949955.1 Streptomyces sp. WAC05292 | reverse complement strand
CCTCCTCCCCGCTGGACGAGACCACCCCGCTGGACGGGTGCGACCGCGGCGCGCCCGTCCAGCGGGGTGGTCTCGTCCAGCGGGGAGGAGGAGGCTCCGGCGTAGGCCTCCTTGTCCAGGATGCCCTCGCGGGCGGCGACCACGACCGGGACCAGCGCCTGGCCGGCGACGTTGGTCGCGGTGCGGACCATGTCGAGGATCGGGTCGATCGCCATCAGCAGGCCGACGCCCTCCAGGGGCAGGCCCAGGGTGGAGAGGGTCAGGGTCAGCATGACCGTGGCGCCGGTGAGGCCGGCGGTGGCGGCCGAGCCGACGACCGAGACGAAGGCGATCAGCAGGTAGTCGGTGATCGTCAGCTGGACGTCGAAGATCTGCGCGATGAAGATCGCGGCGAGGGCCGGGTAGATCGCGGCGCAGCCGTCCATCTTCGTGGTGGCGCCGAACGGGACGGCGAAGGAGGCGTACTCCTTCGGGACGCCGAGGCGCTCGGTGACCTTCTGCGTCAGCGGCATCGTGCCGACGGAGGAGCGGGAGACGAAGGCCAGCTGGATGGCCGGCCAGGCGCCCTTGAAGAACTGGATCGGGTTGACCTTGGCGACGAGCGCGAGCAGCAGCGGGTAGACGCCGAACATCACGAGTGCGGAGCCGATGTACACGTCGGCCGTGAAGGTGGCGTACTTGCCGATGAGGTCCCAGCCGTAGCTGGCGATCGCGGTGCCGATGAGGCCGACGGTGCCGATCGGTGCGAGGCGGATGACCCACCACAGCGCCTTCTGGAGGAGCTGGAGGATCGATTCGGCAAGGGTCAGGACGGGCTGCGCCTTGTCGCCGAGCTGGAGGGCGGCGATGCCGGCGACGGCGGCGAGGAAGACGATCTGCAGGACGTTCAGCTCGGTGAACGGCGTGACGATGTCGGTCGGCACGATGCCGGTCAGGAAGTCCAGCCAGGAGCCGGTGCGCTTGGGCAGCTTGCCGTCCTGCGGGGTCAGGCCGGTGCCTGCGCCCGGGTTCGTGAGGAGGCCGATCGCGAGGCCGATGCCGACCGCGATCAGCGACGTGATCATGAACCAGAGCAGGGTGCGCGAGGCGAGGCGGGCGGCGTTGTTGACCTTCCGCAGGTTGGTGACGGACACCAGGATCGCGAAGAACACGAGCGGGGCGACGGCCAGCTTCAGCAGCTGGACGAAGAGGTCGCCGACCTTCTCCAGGGTGGTGGCGAGCCAGCTGACGTCCTGGGTGCGGGCGAGCCAGCCGAACAGGACGCCGAGCACGAGACCGGTGACGATCTGCGCCCAGAAGGGGAACGTGAAGGAGGCCTTGGCGGGGGCCTGGGGGGTCGCGGACACGGACACTCTCCGAGTGGGGGCAAAGCAGGGGTGGGGAAAGGGGTGTGTGGGTTCAGCGACAGCCGCAACAGGCCGCGGACACACGGCGGCAGAGGTCGACGTGCAGGCGCGCCACGAGCGGGACGCTCGTGATCATTCGGGGCGCAACTGGGGTCAACATGTTTAACACGCTAACACTTTCCCTTTGAGAAACTCAAAGGCGGACTTTGAGCCAAGGTCATCAAGCGCCCGCGGCGCCCGCGCGGCACCCCTTCCCCGACACCCGGGACGCCCCGGAAATGCCGAAGCCCCGGCGGCCGGGATGATCCCGGCGCCGGGGCGCTCGTCGTGTGCCGTGTGAGGAATCCGACCCTCAGGGCCTCAGGGCCTCAGGGCCCAGCCTCAGGAGCCGACGCGGGCGGCGTCGTCGGCCGCGTCCTCCTGGGAGCGGTTGGCCGCGAGGCGCTCCTTGGCGCCGGCGACGCGCTCGGAGATCTGCGCGGACATCTCGTCGCGCTGGCGGCGCAGCAGGACGAACGACAGCGGAGCGGAGATGACCAGCGCGAGGAGCACGACCCAGGCGGGGTTCGCGTCGCCGAGGCCCGCGGGGACCCAGCCCAGGTTGACCAGGACGGCCACGAGGACGAGGCATCCGACGAAGATGCCCAGGCGCATCGCGGTGTAGCGGATCGTCGCGCTCGGCTTGAAGGACACGGTGACCCCTTCTTCGGTTCGTCGGTTTCGTCGTGGCGTGTCCGTCCAGTGAAGCACGCCCGTACCGCGGGCGGCGCCGCCGGGGTCGGCGCGAGGCCCGCGGGGGCGGGGTCAGTGCAGCGGCAGCAGCATGATGATCTCGTCGCGGTCGTCGCCGGGGGCCGCGCGGATGGCGTCCGGGATGCGCCCGACCTCCTTGTAGCCGCAGGCCGCGTAGAAGTGCTCCAGGCCCAGGCCGCCGCGGCAGGAGAGCCGGATCGCCTCGACGCCGCCCGCCGGGATCAGACGCGCATCGCCTGCGGCGTCTCGCGCAGCGACGCGTCCGGGCCGGGGTACTCGCGGATGACCTCGTAGCGCGTGTTGCGCTCGACGGGCCGGAAGCCGGCCTCGCGGATCAGCTCCAGCAGGTCGTCGCGGGTCAGCTTGTTCGGGGTGCCGTAGTTGTCCGCGTCGTGCGTGATCTTGTACTCGACGACCGAGCCGTCCATGTCGTCCGCGCCGTGCTGGAGCGCCAGCTGGGCGGTCTGCAGGCCGTGCATCACCCAGAAGACCTTGACGTGCTGCACGTTGTCGAAGAGCAGCCGCGAGACGGCGAAGGTCTTCAGCGCCTCGGCGCCCGTCGCCATCGTGGTGCGGGCCTGGAGCCGGTTGCGGACCTTGCCGTCCTTCATGTCGACGAAGTCGTGCTGGTACCGCAGCGGGATGAAGACCTGGAAGCCGCCGGTCTCGTCCTGGAGCTCGCGCAGCCGGAGCACGTGGTCCACGCGGTGGCGCGGCTCCTCGATGTGCCCGTACAGCATGGTGCTCGGGGTCTTCAGGCCCTTCTCGTGCGCGAGCCGGTGGATGCGCGACCAGTCCTCCCAGTGGGTGCGGTGGTCGACGATGTGCTGGCGGACCTCCCAGTCGAAGATCTCCGCGCCGCCGCCGGTGAGGGACTCCAGGCCGGCCTCGATGAGCTCGTCCAGGATGTCGGAGGCCGACATCCCGGAGATCGTCTCGAAGTGGTGGATCTCGGTCGCCGTGAACGCCTTCAGCGAGACGTTCGGCAGCGCCTCCTTCAGCGCGGACAGCGAGCGCGGGTAGTACCGCCAGGGCAGGCTCGGGTGCAGGCCGTTGACGATGTGCAGCTCGGTGAGGTTCTCGCTCTCCATGGCCTTGGCCAGGCGGACGGCCTCCTCGATGCGCATCGTGTACGCGTCCTTCTCGCCCGGCTTGCGCTGGAAGGAGCAGTAGGCGCACGACGCGGTGCACACGTTCGTCATGTTGAGGTGGCGGTTGACGTTGAAGTGGACGACGTCGCCGTTCTTGCGTGTGCGCACCTCGTGGGCGAGGCCGCCCAGCCAGGCCAGGTCGTCGGACTCGTAGAGGGCGATGCCGTCCTCACGGGTCAGCCGCTCGCCGGAGCGAACCTTCTCCTCCAGCTCACGCTTCAGCCCAGCGTCCATCGGCCGGTCGCCTCCTCAGTGTCCTGCTCCGCCCGGTAGGGCCTGCCAACCCTGCAACCGTACTCTCAGCGCTCGTCGGGCAGTTCCCCGACCCGGTTCTCCCACTTCGTCGACAGCACGATCGTGGTGCGGGTGCGGGAGACGCCCTTGGTGCCGGAGAGCTTCCGGATGATCTTCTCCAGGCCGTCCACGTCGCTGGCGCGCACCTTCAGCATGTAGGAGTCGTCGCCGGCGATGAACCAGCAGTCCTCGATCTCGGCGAGGTCCCGCAGGCGGCGGGCGACGTCCTCGTGGTCGGCGGCGTCGGAGAGGGAGATGCCGATCAGCGCGGTGACGCCGAGGCCGAGGGAGGCCGCGTCGACGGTCGCGCGGTAGCCGGTGATGACGCCGGCCGATTCCAGCCGGTTGATCCGGTCGGTGACGCTGGGGCCGGACAGGCCGACGAGCCGGCCCAGCTCCGCGTACGAGGCGCGTCCGTTCTCCCGGAGTGCCTGGATGAGCTGCCTGTCCACCGCGTCCATATGCCTGGAGCCTTCCATTGTTCGGCGATGCTGCAAGTTTACGTATAGAATCAAAGGCACACAGGGTCAACACCCTGTGAATCTGTCAACAGATCAATGACGATCTTCAGGAGTGGTGTACCCGTGTACACGATCGAGATGGCCTACGCACACATGCGACAGCTCCAGGAGCTGGCCAACCGATCCCGCACCGACAAGCCCGCAGCCGCCTACCAGGTGGACAGGACCCGCAAGCCGCACACCGCGAAGAAGCGCTAGCCACCGCTTGCCTCCCGGGAGCGGGACGCTCCACCGAGCTCCCCCTCCCACCGGCGGTACAGCCCGTGCGGCACCCCTGCCGCGTCGAGCACCCGCCCCGCGACGAAGTCCACCAGGTCCTGGATGTGCGTCGCACCCGCGTAGAACGCCGGAGAGGCGGGCAGCACGACCGCGCCCGCCTCGTCCAGCGCCACCAGCTGCTTCAGCGTCTGGCCGCTCAGCGGGGTCTCCCGCACCGCGACCACCAGTCGGCGCCGCTCCTTGAGCGTCACGCTCGCGACCCGCTGCAGCAGGTCCTTCGACAGCCCGAGCGCCACTCCCGCCACGCAGGCCGTGGACGCCGGCACGATCAGCATCCCCTGCGCCGGGTACGAGCCCGAGCTCGGCCCGGCCGCCAGGTCCCCCGCGGCCCAGTACCGGATGTCGCCGTCCTGCGCCGCGAACGCCCCCGGTTTGCCGTCCGCGCCGCGGGCCAGCCACTCCGCGAGGTCGTCGCGCCAGTGCGCGTCGCGGAAGGCGATGCCCGTCTCGTCCAGCAGGGTCAGCCGCGCGGCCCGGCTCACCACCAGGTCCACACTCTCGCCCGCCGCCAGCAGCCCCCGGATCACCGAAGCCGCGTACGGCGTCCCGGAAGCCCCGGAAACCCCCACCACCCAGGGGGTGCGCTTGCGCTCTGTCATGGCTACGAGACTATCCGGCCACACCGAGCGGGCACTCGCTAAGGTGTCCCGGACGTTCCCGGGGGGAACGGAGCACGACACCCAGGGGGCGGAGCGGATGAGCGGCACCACGATCGAGCCGGCATGGAGCCGGACGGACCGGGCCAAGGCGGCGGCCAAGCTGATGCTGGGCTGGGTGGCCCTGCTGTGGGTCCTGGAGGCGGTCGACTACGCCACCGGCCACGCCCTCGACCAGTACGGGGTGGTGGCCCGCGAACCGGACACGCTGCCCGGCGTCGTCACCGGGTCGTTCCTCCACTTCGGCTTCGACCACGTCGCCTCCAACAGCGTTCCGCTGCTGGTCCTCGGCTTCATAGCCGCCCTGTCCGGCATCCGCCGCTTCCTCGCGGTCTGCGGGATCATCATCGTGGCCGAGGGCCTGGGCACCTGGCTGATATCCCCGCCGAACACCATGACCCTGGGCGCCTCCGGGGTCGTCTTCGGCCTCTTCGGCTACCTGCTGGTACGCGGCTTCGTGGAGCGCAAGGTCCTCGGCGTAGCCGTCTCCCTGGCCATCGCCGCCTACTGGGGCACCACGATGCTCACCGGCATCCTCCCGGTCCACGAGGGCATCAGCTGGCAGGGCCACCTCTGCGGCCTCGTCGCGGGCATCGCCACGGCGGTCTGCCACCGCCGCCCGGCCCGGACCCGCCCGGCGGGCCCGCAGCTCACGGCGTGACGACGGAGGGGTCCACGGGCAGGCCGGAGGTGTCGATGGTCAGCTTGCCGATACCGGTCTCCACGACGACCGTCCCGCCGTACGCGACGGTGTCCGTACCCAGGTAGCCGTCGGGACCGGGATTCCAGAACAGCACGCAGTGCGCCTTGTAAGGGTCGAAAACCAGATAGTGCGGGATCCCTCGGCGCGCGTAGGCACAGGGCTGCACGTCGTAGTCGTTGCGGCGGCTGCTCGGCGAAACCACCTCGATGGCCAGCTCGATCAGATCGGGCGAGTAAGCGCTGAGGTTCTTGGCGACTTCGGCGGCCGGGATCACGGCGAGGTCGGGGCAGAACTCGTTGTCGCCGTCGAACGGGATCGCGACATCACTGAGGAAGCCCCACTGTTCCGACATCTGGGGCTTCAGCGCAGTCCACAGTTGCCAGATCGTGGCGTTGTGGTGCGGCTTCAGCGGACTCATCACGATGGCGCCCTCGACAATCTCCATCCGGTAGCCCGGGAACATGTCCTCGAACCGGCTGAGCTGTGAGTGCAGGCGGTCGCTCTCCGAGACGGTCACGTCGGCCTCCCTGTCCATGCACTCGATGGTAGGCCGCACGGTACGCACGCGGGCGGGGCGTGCGCAGCCCGGTTCCGGCGGAGTCGTTCTTTCGGGTTACCAGCGCAGGCCGCGGAGCACGAGGTCCAGGAGGGCGCACACGAAGAGCGCGATGCCGATGAAGCCGTTCACCGTGAAGAAGGCGCGATTCAGGCGGGACAGGTCGTGCGGGGTGACGATCGTGTGCTCGTAGAGGAACGCCGCGACCACGACCGCCAGCCCGATCCAGAACGGCACGCCCGCGTCCGTGGCCACCGCATACCAGGCCAGCAGGGCCGTGGTGACGGCGTGCGCGCCGCGGGCGCCCCACAGGGCGGCCGGGACGCCGAAGCGGGCCGGGACGGACTTGACGCCCTCCGCCCGGTCGGCGGCGACGTCCTGGCAGGCGAAGATCAGGTCGAAGCCGCCGATCCACACGCCGACGGCCAGGCCCAGGATCACCGCGTCCCAGGACCAGGCGCCCGTCACCGCGAGCCAGGCGCCGACCGGGCCCATCGCCTGGGCGAGGCCGAGGATGGCGTGCGGGTAGTTCGTGAACCGCTTGCCGTACGGGTAGACCACCATCGGCACGACCGCCACCGGCGCCAGCATCAGGCACAGCGGGTTCAGCAGGGCCGCCGCCCCGAGGAACACCGCCAGCGCGATCCCGGCCCCGGTCCACGCCGAGCGGACCGACACGGCACCGGTGACCAGCTCGCGGCCCGCGGTGCGCGGGTTCCGGGCGTCGATCTCGCGGTCGATGATGCGGTTCGCGGCCATCGCGAAGGTCCGCAGCCCCACCATGCAGACGGTGACGAGCAGCAGCTCCATCCAGTGGACGGTGCGGTCGGCCCGGAACATCGCGGTCAGCGCGGCGATGTAGGCGAACGGCAGCGCGAAGACCGAGTGCTCGATCATCACGAGCCGCAGGAACGCCTTCACCCGGCCGGGGGCCTGCGGCGCGGCGGGGCCGGTGCCGCGGCCGGCGACCCCGTCGGCGGTGGTCATCATGCGAGGGCCCTCCGGAAGTCCGCCAGGTCGGCCAGCAGGTCCGCGGTCGCCACCGGGCCCGTGGCGAGGGTCCAGGCGCCGCCGTCGTGGCCCTCGGGCGGGGTCACGCGGGCGGTGAAGGTCCAGCCGCCGTCCGCCGGGGCGCCGTCGAGGGCGAGTACGTCGCCGGCCTCCACCGTGAACGGTCCGGCGGCCGCGACGGCCGCCTGGAGCTGCTCGGCGAAGCCGTCGGCCTCGGTGTCGCGCAGTCCGGGCAGTTCGAAGCCGTCGCCCTCGCCGTCGTGCTCGGTGAGCAGGGTCCAGACGTTGCCGGGCCCGGCGAACTCCTCGGGGGTGACGCCCGCCTCCCGCGCCGCCAGGACGAGGTCCGGGTCGGCCGGGTCGAGCTGCGGGCGCACGAGGGCCACGTACGCGGTGTCACCGCCGAGGAACAGGGCCGGGCCGGCCATGGCGTCGTCGGCGCTCACAGTCCGTATTCCTTCCAGCGCCGGTCGACGAGGGCCGCTGTCGCCGGGTCGGACTCGACCATGTCGGGCCAGCCGCCGTCGCGGGTGTAGCCCTCCTCGGGGAGCTTCTTCGTCGCGTCGATGCCCGCCTTGCCTCCCCAGAACTGCTGGTAGGAGGCGTGGTCGAGGTGGTCGACGGGCCCCTCGACGACGGTGAGGTCGCGGGAGTAGTCGGTGTTGCCGAGGGCCCGCCAGGCCACCTCGTGCAGGTCGTGGACGTCGCAGTCCTTGTCGACCACCACGATCAGCTTCGTCAGGGACATCATGTGCGCGCCCCAGATCGCGTGCATGACCTTCTGGGCGTGCTTGGGGTACTTCTTGTCGATCGAGACGATCGCGCAGTTGTGGAAGCCGCCCGACTCCGGCAGGTGGTAGTCCACGATGTCCGGGACGATGATCTTCAGCAGCGGCAGGAAGAACCGCTCCGTGGCCCGGCCCAGCGGGCCGTCCTCGGTGGGCGGCCGGCCGACCACGATGGACTGGAGCAGCGGCCGCTTGCGCATCGTGATGCAGTCGATCTTCAGCGCGGGGAACGGCTCCTGGGGGGTGTAGAAGCCGGTGTGGTCGCCGAACGGGCCCTCGGGGAGCATCTCGCCGGGCTCCAGCCAGCCCTCGATCACGACCTCCGCCTGCGCGGGGACCTGGAGCGGGACGGTCTTGCAGTCGACCATCTCGATCCGCTTGCCGGCGACGAACCCGGCGAACAGGTACTCGTCGATGTCGCCGGGCAGCGGCGCGGTCGACGCGTAGGTGACGGCCGGCGGACAGCCGAACGCGATGGCGACCGGCAGCCGCTCGCCGCGCTCCGCGGCGACCGCGTAGTGGTTGCGGCTGTCCTTGTGGATCTGCCAGTGCATGCCGATGGTGCGCTTGTCGTGGCGCTGGAGGCGGTACAGGCCGAGGTTGCGGACGCCGGTCTCGGGGTGCTTGGTGTGCGTCAGGCCCAGGTTGAAGAAGGAGCCGCCGTCCTTCGGCCAGGTGAACAGGGCGGGCAGCCGGTCCAGGTCGACCTGGTCGCCGGTGAGGACGACCTCCTGGACGGGCGCCGCGTCCGCCTTCACCTTCTTCGGCGGCACGTGCACCATCGAGCCGAGCTTGCCGAAGGCCTCGCGGACGCCGACGAAGCCCTGCGGCAGCTCCGGCTTGAGGAGGCCGCCGATCTTCTCGCTGATCTCGGCGTAGGACTTCAGGCCGAGGGCCTTCAGCAGGCGGCGGTCGGTGCCGAAGACGTTCATCGCCAGGGGCATGTCGGAGCCCTTGACGTTCTCGAACAGCAGGGCCGGACCGCCCGCCTTGTTCACTCTGTCGACGATCTCCCCGACCTCCAGGTACGGGTCGACTTCGGCCTTGATGCGCTTGAGGTCGCCCTCCCGCTCCAGAGCCCGGAGCAGCGAGCGGAGATCGTCGTAAGCCATAGGGGCCAGTATCCGTCACCGACTAACCTGGGGGTGTCACCGGGGCCCCACCGCGGGTCCCCCGCCACTGCCGGGGAGTCGGTCCCACACCGTGCTGCGCTACCTGCCGTTCCTGCTGATCATCGCGTTGACGATCTACGCGTTCATCGACTGCCTGAACACGCCGGAGGAGGAGGTCAAGCACCTCCCGAAGGTGGTGTGGGTGATGATCATCCTGCTGTTCTCGATCGTCGGGCCGATCGTGTGGCTGGCGGCGGGGCGCAAGCGGGCGGCGGCGGGCGGCGGCCGTCCCCGGCGCACCCAGTGGGTCGCGCCGGACGACAATCCGGACTTCCTGCGGTCGCTGGGCGAGGAGCAGGAGCGGAGGAAGGGCGGCGGGGACCGCGACACCGACAAGGATGCGGATCCGGGCAAGGAGTAGCCGCGCCGGGGCGCAGGAGACCCCCTAGGCTCCGGAGAACGCCGCGTACGAGGCGCGCAGCTCCGCCCAGCGGGCGTCGGTCCAGTGCGGCCGGTGCGCCGGATCGCCCTGGAGGGCGGCTTCCAGGAGTTCGAAGCGGTGGTGCCAGGCGGCCAGGGCGTCCAGGCGCTCCTCGTCGGTGCCGGTCCGCTCGTTGAGGAAGCGGATCACGGTGGAGTCGGTGCCGACCCGCTCCAGGTGGAAGCGGATCCGGCCGTACCCGGTGACGGTGTACTCCGCGACGCGCTCGACGTCCCAGGCGGTGACCCGGCCGGATACGGAGGGCCCGCCGCCGCGGAGGCGGAGGGTGACGTCTCCGCCGAGCCGCCGTTCCAGGACGTCCGCCTCGCCGAGCCAGGTCCGCAGGCCCTCCGGGGTGGTGAGGGCGGGCCACAGCGCCTCGTCCGCGCAGGGCAGGTGCACCTCGAAGCGGAGCAGCCAGCGCCCTGCGCCCCGGCTCTCGCTGGTGGCATGACTCACGGGAGGCATGCCACCAGCGTGCCACCGGCGGGGCTCAGACGCCCGCGTACGAGTGCTTGCCGTTGAGCAGGATGTTCACGCCGTAGTAGTTCCAGATCCAGCAGGCGAAGGCGAACAGGGCCAGGTAGGCGGCCTTGCGGCCCTTCCAGCCGGCGGTGGCGCGGGCGTGCAGGTAGGCGGCGTAGGCCACCCAGGTGACGAAGGACCAGACCTCCTTGGGGTCCCAGCCCCAGTAGCGGCCCCAGGCGTCGCCGGCCCAGATGGCGCCCGCGATGATCGTGAAGGTCCACAGCGGGAAGACGGCCGCGTTGATGCGGTAGGAGAACTTGTCGAGCGAGGCGGCCGACGGGAAGCGCTCCAGGACCGAGGCGGCGATCTTCGAGGGGGTGCCGCCGGAGGCGAGCTTGGCCTCGTACGAGTCGCGCAGCAGGTAGAGCACGGCGCCGGCCGCACCGATGTAGAAGACGGCGCCGCAGAAGATCGCGGTGGAGACGTGGATCCACAGCCAGTACGAGTGCAGGGCGGGGACCAGCTGGTCGCTCTCGGTGTACAGCCAGGTGGTGGCGACGCCGAGGTCGAGCAGGACGGTGGTGACGAGGATCAGGCCGAGCCAGCGGACGTTCTTCTTCAGGGCGAGGAGCACCAGGTACGTACCGGCGGCCACCGCGGAGAAGGTGATCGAGAACTCGTACATGTTGCCCCAGGGGGCGCGCTGCACGGAGGCGGCGCGGGCGACGACGCCGCCGGCCTGGAGGAGGAACCCGAGGACGGTCAGCGAGACCGCGATCCGGCCGTAGAGGTCGCCCTGGGCGGTGCCGCCGGCGGCGCCGGGGCCGTCGGGGACGTCGCGGGAGCCGGGCGCGGACCGGGTGACGACCTTGGGCTTGTCCAGGACGGCGGTCGTGCCCTTGGAGCGGACCTGCACGGCGGGCGCGGCGGCCGCGGCGGGGGTGTTCGTCAGGGCCGCCGCGGTGCGGGCGACCTTGCTGCGGCTGCCGAAGGTCCACTCGGCGATGTGCGCGAGGAAGGCGAGCGTGTAGACCGCCATCGACGAGTAGACGAGGTAGTTGCTGATCTGCGCGAGGTTCTCGTTGACCTCGGCTGCGAGCGGCGTCATCCGCGCTCTCCTTCGACGGTTTCCGTGACAGGTCGTTCGGGCGCCGTGGGCGCCTGCTCGTGGAGGGCGGCGGCGAGCTGCCCCAGTTCCTCGGGGAGCCTGGCGGACTCGCTGCGGCCGAGTCCGGCCATCTCGACGACGGTGGTGCCGTCCGGGCCGGGGACGGCGCGGACCCAGATGCGGCGGCGCTGGATGAACAGCGACGCGGCGAGGCCGCCGATGGCGGCGACCGCCCCGCCGAGGGCGAGGCCGCTGCCGGGCTGCGCGGTGACGGAGAAGGTCGCCCAGCGCTCGATGCCCTCGAACTTGACGGTGCCGGCGCCGTCGGGGAGCTCCATGGTCTCGCCGACGAGCATGCGCTTCTTCAGCAGCTGCCCTTCGGCGTCCTTGAACTCCTTCATCTTGGCGGTGTTCAGCCGGTACACGTTCTGCGGCAGGCCGGAGTCGACGCCGAGGCTGCCGTGGTAGGCGCTGAGGGCGAGGACGGGGAACTTCAGGTCGGGGAACTGGGAGAGCATGGTGCCCTGGCCGGCGCCCGCGAAGGTCGGCACGAAGAGGGCGTTGAAGCCGAGCTGCTCCTTGGCGCCGTCCTTGTTGCGGTAGCCGTCGGTGACCTTGACCGCGCCGGAGGAGCTGAGGTTGCCGTCGAACGGCAGCATCGGGACGGCGTCCTTGTAGACGACCTTGCCGGAGGGGTCGGTCACCGAGATGACCGGCGCGTAGCCGTGGCCGAGCAGGTAGACCTTGGCGCCGTCGACCTCCAGGGGCTTGTTGACCTGGATCTCGCGCTTCTGCGGTGCGCCGTCCGCGCCCTTGCGGAAGGTGACGTAGGCGGTGAAGTCGCGGGCGGTGCCCTTCTGGGGGCCGGACTCCTCGTAGCTGGCGGAGAAGTCGTCGAGGGTGAAGGAGAACGGCGGCAGGTCGTCGGTGCTGAAGAAGCTGCCGGACTTGAAGTCGTCGTACTGGGTGAGGGTGTTCGCGAAGCCGCTGCCGCGCAGCACGAGCTTGCCGCCCTCGGACTTGAAGAGCTGGCCCCAGGCGAACGCCACCAGCATCACGATCAGCGACAGGTGGAAGACGAGGTTGCCGGCCTCGCGCAGGTAGCCCTTCTCCGCGGCGACGGAGCCCTTGCCGGGCTCGGTGCGGAACCGGCCGCGGCCCAGGAGGGCCTTGGCGTGGGCGAGGACCTGCTCGGGCGGGGTGTCGGTGCGCCAGGTCGTGTACGCGGGCATGCGGTCCAGGCGGCGGGGGGCGCCGGGCGGGCGGCCCGTGAGCTGGCCGACGAACTGCCAGGTGCGGGGGACGATGCAGCCGATGAGGGAGACGAACAGCAGCAGGTAGATCGCGGAGAACCACACCGAGCTGTAGACGTCGAAGAGCTGGAGCTTCTCGGCGACCGGCACCCAGAACGCGTGGTCGCGCTTCCAGTCGGCGACCTTCAGCTCGTCGACCTGGGTCTGCGGGATGAGGGAGCCGGGGATGGAGCCCAGCGACAGCAGGAACAGCAGGATCAGGGCGACCCGCATGGAGGTGAGCTGCCGCCACATCCAGCGGGCCCAGCCGAGCACGCCGATGCCGACGGGGCCCGGGCCGTCCTCCGCGGGGGCGGTGGACAGCTGGGCGCCGGCGGCGGCCTCGGCGGAGTCGGAACCGGAGTCGGGGTCGGAGCCGGAGCCGGACTCGGACTCGGACCGGTCGGTGCCGGGGCGGTCCGCCTCGGGGCGGCCGGTGTCGGGAGCGGCGTCGGAGCCGGGCCCGGCGGACGGCTCGTCCGCGGGCGGGTGCTGCGCCTCTGCGGACGCCTTGTCGGTCGTACTCATGTCCGTGTAGTCCTCAGATCCCCACCGTGAAGCCTTGGGTCCAGCTCTGCATGTCGTTCACGATGCTGCCCCACACTCCTGTGACGAGCAGCAGGCCGGTCGCGATCAGCATGCCGCCGCCGATGCGCATCACCCACGCATAGTGCCGCTTCACCCAGCCGAACGCGCCCAGCGCCTTGCGGAACGCGACCGCGGCCGCGATGAACGGGATGCCCAGGCCCAGGCAGTAGGCGACGGTCAGCAGGGCGCCGCGCCCGGCGCTGGCCTGGTCGAGGGAGAGGGTGGTGACGGCGGCGAGGGTCGGGCCCATGCAGGGGGTCCAGCCGACGCCGAAGAGCACCCCGAGCAGGGGCGCGCCCAGCAGCCCGGCCGCCGGCTTCCGGTGGAAGCGGAACTCCCGCATCGTCAGGCCGGGGATCGCGCCCATGAAGAACAGCCCGAGGAGGATGACCAGGCCGCCCATGACCCGGGAGATGACCTCCTTGTTGCCGAGCAGGACGTTGCCGAACTGCCCGAAGAGGGCTCCCGTCGAGACGAAGACGGCGGTGAAGCCGAGGATGAACAGGCTCGCGCCGGCCACCATGCGGCCGCGCCGGGCCTCGGCGAGGTCGGCGCCGCTGACGCCGGTGACGTAGCTGAGGTAGCCGGGCACGAGCGGCAGCACGCAGGGCGAGAAGAAGGAGACCAGGCCCGCCAGCACGGAGATGGGCAGGGCCAGCAGCAGGGCGCCGGACAGGACCGTGGGGTTCACGCCGGACGGCTCGGCGGCCAGGGTGAGGAGCTCGGGGACCACGAGGTCACTGCTCCGCGAGCAGCGGGTCGATCATCGAGCGCAGCTGCTGCTCGCCCAGCGGGGCCAGGGTGCGCGCGGCGATCTTCCCCTCCTTGTCGAGGACGATCGTGGAGGGGATGGCATTCGGGTTGAGGCTGCCGGCCGGGAAGCGGAGCAGGAGCTTCCCGGAGGGGTCGTACAGGCTCGGGTACGTGATCTTGAAGTCGGCCTCGAACGCGGCCGCATTCTGCTTGCTCGTGTCACGGGTGTTGATGCCGACGAACGCGACGGGCTTGCCGGCGTCGGCGAGCTCCTGGGACACCTTCGCGAAGGAGGGGGCCTCGGCCCGGCAGGGCGGGCACCACGAGCCCCACACGTTGAGGACGACGACCTTGCCCTTGAGTTCGGTCGTGTCGAGGGTCTTGCCGTCAACGGTCTCGCCGTCGAGCTTCGGCGCGGCCGTGCGCTCGCCCTTCGCGACGGTGGAGATGCCGCTGGGGCCCGTCACGTAGTTGCCGCCTCCGGCTCCCGAGGACTTGGCGCCGTCCTCGCACGCCGTCAGGGTCAGGGCGCCTGCGGCGGCCACGGCGGTCAGCAGGAGGGCGCGGCCGCGGGCGGGGCGGCGGCGGGGGGCGCGGCCAGTTCTCATGTGAAAAGTTTCGCATGAGCGATTTGCCGATCTTCCGCGCCCCCCGGGGCCGGTGACAAGCCGCTGGTCAGGCCCCGAACGCCTTCGACTTGCCCTTGACGGGCCGCGCCCCCGCCAGCAGGTGCGGGGGTACCAGGTCGCGGGCGGGCTCGCTGTAGCCCACCGACACCAGCCGGTCCTCCCGGTACGTGAACGAGGTCAGCGACGCCAGCGTGCACTGCCGGCGGCGCGGGTCGTGCCACAGGCGGCGCTTCTCCGCGAAGCTGCGGACGATCCAGATCGGCAGCTGGTGGCTGACCGCGACGGCCTCGTGGCCGCGGGCCGCGTCCCGCGCCGCCTCGATCGCGCTCATCATGCGGACGACCTGCTCCACGTACGGCTCGCCCCAGGACGGGCGGAACGGGTTGGTCAGGTGCCGCCAGTTGCCGGGCCTGCGCAGCGCGCCGTCGCCGACGCCGAAGGTCTTGCCCTCGAAGACGTTCTCCGCCTCCAGCAGCCGGGCGTCGGTCGCGATCTCCAGGCCGTGGGCCTTCGCGACGGGCTCCGCCGTCTCCTGGGCCCGCTCCAGCGGCGAGGAGACGACGTACGCGACGTCGCGGTCCCTGAGGTGCTCGGCGACCCGGTCGGCCATGCGGCGGCCCAGCTCGGAGAGGTGGTAGCCGGGGCGGCGGCCGTAGAGCACGCCGTCGGGGTTGTCGACCTCGCCGTGGCGCATCAGGTGGACGACGGTGGTGTCGCTCATGCGGAGGCCTCCGGGGTGGCCTGCGCGGCGGCGCGGGCGGCGGCGGGCAGGGCGGCGGCGATCCGCTCGACGGCGGCGTCGTCGTGGGCGGTGGAGACGAACCACGACTCGAACGCCGACGGGGGCAGGTAGACGCCCTGCGACAGCATCGAGTGGAAGAACGCGTTGAAGCGGAAGGACTCCTGCTGCTTCGCCTCGTCGTAGTTGCGGACGGGGTCCGCGGTGAAGAAGACGGAGAACATGTTGGAGGCGGTCTGCACCCGGTGGGCGACGCCCTCCTTGGCCAGCGCGTCCGTGACCAGGCCCTGGATCCGCTCCGAGACGGCGTCGACCGCGGCGTACGCGGCGTCGTCGAGGAGGCGCAGCTGGGCGAGGCCGGCGGCGGTCGCGACGGGGTTCCCGGAGAGGGTGCCGGCCTGGTAGACGGGGCCGGCGGGCGCGAGGTGGGCCATCACGTCGGCGCGGCCGCCGAACGCGGCCGCGGGGAAGCCGCCGCCCATGACCTTGCCGAAGGTCATCAGGTCGGGGCGGACGCCGTCGACGCCGTACCAGCCGGCCCGCGAGGTGCGGAAGCCGGTCATGACCTCGTCGGAGATGTACAGCGCGCCGTTGTCCCGGCACAGGTCGGCGAGGCCCTGGTTGAAGCCCTCGGCGGGGGTGACGACGCCCATGTTGCCCGGGGCCGCCTCGGTGATCACGCAGGCGATCTCGCCGGGGTGCGCGGCGAACGCGGCCCGTACCGCTTCGAGGTCGTTGTAGGGGAGCACGATGGTGTCGCCGGCCTGGGCGCCGGTGACGCCGGGCGTGTCCGGAAGCGCGAAGGTCGCCAGACCGGAACCGGCGGCGGCGAGCAGCGCGTCCACGTGGCCGTGGTAGCACCCGGCGAACTTCACGACCTTGGAGCGGCCCGTGAAGCCGCGGGCCAGGCGGATCGCGGACATGGTCGCCTCCGTACCGGAGGACACCAGGCGTACCTGCTCGACCGGCTCGATCCGGGCGGTGATCTCCTCGGCGAGCGCGACCTCCCCCTCGCCGGGGGTGCCGAAGGAGGTGCCGCGGGCCACCGCGGCCTGGATGGCCTCGACCACGGCCGGGTGGGCGTGGCCGAGGATCATCGGCCCCCAGGAGCAGACGAGGTCGACGTACTCGCGGCCGTCGGCGTCGGTCAGGTACGGACCGGTACCGGACACCATGAACCGGGGCGTTCCGCCCACGGCGCGGAACGCGCGGACCGGAGAGTTCACGCCGCCGGGCGTCACGAGGGACGCGCGGTCGAAGAGAGTCTGCGAGACTTTGGCTTCATACGGGTACGGGTAGCTCACACGAGCCATGGTCTCATCAGGCCGCGACCGACTTGCGGACGGGCGTTTCACCGCGCCGCCCCGGGGGAGGTCACTGCCATGATGATCAGGCTGCGTGGCGGCAGCCGCGGGGCCGGGGCAGGCAAGACCAGTCGGGTGGAGATATGCAACGCGGTGGTGGACCGGGCGAGGGTACGGACGACCTCGACCCGAAGCGCGCCCGCGAGGCCCGCGAAGCCCGCCGCCGCGGCAGGCACCGCCGCCGCGCCGCGGACGCGGCCGAGCCCGTGCCCGCGCCCGCACCGGCCGCGGAGGAACTCGACGGCCTGGTACCCAGGGGCCGCGGCATGGGAGTGACGTACAAGTACTTCGGCGCTCCCGACGGCGCGACGGCGGCCCGGGTGCCCGTGACCATGCGGCCGGAGGAGCTCGGCGGCGACGAGCTCGGCATGGGCGGCATGTTCACGAAGATCAAGCCGGAGACCATGGCGGCGATGGTGCTGACCGGCATCCAGGGCATACCCCTGCACAAGGTCCCGCCGCTGGAGCTGGTCGTCCTGCACCCGGACTACGCGGTGGTCAAGCTGCCGACGACGGTCGTCGACCCGCTGCGCGACATCGGCGAGGAGTCCGTCGGCGCGGCCGCTTTCATCTGGTCCACGGTGCCCGACCGCGGGGGCCCGCGGGACGCGTTCAACGTCTACCAGCTGCTGCACGAATGGCAGGATTTCAGCCAGCGCCTCCACGAGGCGGGCCATCAGCCGTACTGCCTGGTCTGGCCCTGACCGGCCGCCGCGCGCGGGGTGCGCCCCGCGCCGCCCGCCGGGGGCGGCCGGGACCCCGTAATTCGGCCGCGCGGGCCGGCCCCGCGATGGCATCCTGGGCAGCGTGAACGGACCAGGCATCCACCTCACCCTCGCCCCTGAACTCCGGCTGTTCGCGCCGCCCGCCCGGCGCGCCGAACGGGTTCCGACCGCCACGGACGGAGCCTCCAGCCTCGGCCACGTCGTCGAGTCCGCGGGGGTCCCGCTGACGGAGGTCGGCCGGCTCCTCGTCGACGGCCGCGAGGAGCCCTTCTCGTACGTGCCCCGCCCCGGCGAGAGCGTCGAGGTGCTGGGCGTGGACCGGCCGCAGCAGATCGCCGGCGCCCCGCTGCGGTTCCTCCTCGACGTGCACCTGGGCACCCTCGCGCGCCGCCTGCGGCTGCTCGGCGTGGACGCCGCCTACGAGAACGAGGACATCGGCGACCCGGCCCTCGCCACCCGCTCCGCGGACGAGCGGCGCGTGCTGCTCTCCCGCGACCGGGGGCTGCTGCGCCGCCGTGAGATCTTCGCCGGCGCGTACGTGTACAGCGACAACCCCGACGAGCAACTGCGGGACGTCCTCGGCCGGTTCGCGCCCGTGCTCGCCCCGTGGACGCGCTGCACCGCCTGCAACGGCACGCTGCGCGACGCCGACAAGGAGAGCGTCGGCGACCGCCTGCAGAGCGGCACGCACCGCTCGTACGACGTGTTCGCGCAGTGCACGTCCTGCGAGCGCGTCTACTGGCGCGGCGCGCACCACGCCCGCCTGGAGCGCATCGTCGCCGACGCGGTCGGGGAGTTCGGGGGCGTGGCGGCGCCGTAGGGGCCGTCCGCCGCGGGCGCGCGGCGGTCAGAAGGCGTAGGTGTCGCCGGTGTCCAGGGCGAGGACCGCGTGCTGGTTGTTGGCGAGGTTGCGGTCGGCGGCGCCGCCGTCCCACCAGGTGTCGATGCGGACGACGACCTCGGGGACCGGCTCCTTCAGGCCCAGCACGAGCCCGATGTGCCGGCCCTGCCCGTGCCGCGGCAGCGGCCCGGTCTCGCACACCACCTCCCGCGCCCCGGCCCGTACGCAGCCCGCGGCCAGGTCCTGCCGGTCGGCGAGCTCCGCGGACAGGCGCAGGCGCACCGTGGAGTCGGGGAGCTCGGAGGGCCCCTCGTTCCACGGTACGAGCCACACCCGCAGCTCGCCCCGGGCGAGGGCGACCCTGCCGTGGTAGGCCACGTCGGCCTCCGGGGCGGCCGCGGCCGCCGCGGCTGGGCCGCCGGGTTCCGGGCCGACGGCCCCGGCGGCCGCGGCCGCGCCGGGGGCGGCGCACAGCAGCCCCACTGCGCCGGCCAGTCCTGCGAGCCCCGTCACCACACTGCGAGCGGCACCACGGCGCACCGCCACCACCTCCTCGTCCACGCGCGGAGGCTAGCCCGCGGCCCCACCCGGCCGGTCGGACCATCACACGGACGAGGGCGGGTCCTCCCCCATCCGGCGGCCCCCGCACCGCGGCGGGCGGGCCCGCACCCGGCGGCCGGCCCGCGCCTATGCTGGCGGATGTCCGCCGTACGAACACACACACGCACGCGCGCACCCCACCGCACGCGTGCGCCCATGCACGAGGAGCCGCACATGAGCACGGCCACCCGGACCGCCGTAGTCACCGGCGCGAGCAGCGGCATCGGCGCGGCCACCGCCCGGCGGCTGGCCGAGGCCGGCTACCGCGTCGTCCTCACCGCCCGCCGCAAGGACCGCATCGAGGACCTCGCCGCCGAACTGGGCGCGGCCGGGCTGTCCGCGGCCGCGTACGCCCTGGACGTCACCGACCGGGCCGCCGTCGACGCCTTCGCCGCCTCCCTCGACCGCTGCGACGTCCTGGTCAACAACGCGGGCGGGGCGCTGGGCGCCGACCCGGTCGCCACCGGCGACCCCGCCGACTGGCGCACGATGTACGAGGTCAACGTCATCGGCACCCTGCACGTCACCCAGGCCCTGCTGCCCGCCCTGACCGCCTCCGGCGACGGCACCGTCGTCGTGCTGTCGTCCACGGCCGGGCACGGCACGTACGAGGGCGGCGCCGGCTACGTCGCCGCGAAGAACGGCGCCCGCGTCCTGGCGGAGACCCTGCGCCTGGAGATCGTCGGCCTGCCGGTGCGCGTCATCGAGATCGCCCCGGGCATGGTCAGGACGGAGGAGTTCGCGAAGACCCGCTTCCGCGGCGACGAGGAGAAGGCCGCCAAGGTCTACGCGGGCGTGGCCGAGCCCCTCACCGCCGACGACGTGGCCGACACGGTCACCTGGGCGGTGACCCGCCCCTCCCACGTCAACATCGACCTCCTGGTCGTCCGCCCGCGCGCGCAGGCCTCGAACACGAAGGTCCACCGCGAGCTCTGAGCACCCCGGCCGCGCCCGGAGAACGAGCCCGGCGGCCCCCTCCGCACCGTTCGGGTGAATGCGCACGCCCTGTCCCCGCCCGCGCCTACCCTCGGAAAGAGTGAGCCCCCCCCGAGGGAGGAAGCATGGCCGTGATGCAGCACGAGACCACGATCGCGGAGGCAGCCGATCGCCTTTCCAGGGAGCTTCCCGCGTACCTCCGGGCCGGCGCCTATCGCCTGCGCCGGACCCACAAGCGGGGCGATTGACCCGGAACCGACGGAGGAGCCCCGGCCGGCCGGTGCCGGCCGGGGCTCCTCCGTCCCCCCGTGTCCGCGTGCGGGCTCAGCCCTTCACGCAGATGACCTGCCTGAGCCTGGCCACGACCTCGACCAGGTCGGTCTGCTGGTCGATGACCTGCTCGATGGACTTGTAGGCGCCCGGGATCTCGTCCACCACGCCCGCGTCCTTGCGGCACTCCACGCCCCTGGTCTGCTCCGCCAGGTCCCGGGCCGAGAACCGCTTCTTGGCCGCCGTGCGACTCATCTTCCGGCCCGCCCCGTGGGAGGCCGAGTTGAAGGACAGCTCGTTGCCGAGGCCCTTCACGATGTACGAGCCCGTGCCCATCGAGCCCGGGATGATCCCGTAGTCGCCGCTTCCGGCGCGGATCGCGCCCTTGCGGGTGACCAGCAGGTCCATGCCCTCGTACCGCTCCTCCGCCACGTAGTTGTGGTGGCAGCTGATCTCCCGCTCGAAGGAGACCTTCGCCTTGCGGAACTCCCGCCGGACGACCTCCTTGAAGAGGCTCATCATCGCGGCCCGGTTGTACTTGGCGTACTCCTGCGCCCAGAAGAGGTCGCCCCGGTACGCCTCCATCTCCGGCGTCGCCGCGAGGAAGACCGCGAGGTCCCGGTCGACGAGGTTCTGGTTGTGGTCGAGGCCCCGCGCCACGCCGATGTGGTGGTCGGCGAGCTCGTTGCCGATGTTCCGGGAGCCCGAGTGCAGCATCAGCCACACCGAGCCCGCCTCGTCGAGGCAGAACTCGATGAAGTGGTTGCCGCTGCCCAGCGTGCCGATCTGCTTCGCCGCCCGCTCGCGCCGGAACTTCACGGCGTCCGCGAGGTGGTCGAAGCGGTCCCACAGCCGCGCGTACCCCTCCACCGGGAACCCGTACAGCCGGTCGGCGTCGAGGGGGTCCCGGTGCATGCCCGCCCCGACCGGGATCGCCCGCTCGATCTTCGAGCGGAGCCCCGACAGGTCGCCCGGCAGGTCGTTCGCCGTCAGGGAGGTCTTCACCGCGGACATGCCGCAGCCGATGTCGACGCCGACGGCCGCCGGGCAGACGGCGTCCTTCATCGCGATCACCGAGCCGACCGTGGCGCCCTTGCCGTAGTGGACGTCCGGCATGACGGCCAGGCCCTTGATCCACGGCAGGGTGGCGGTGTTCTGCAACTGCCGCATGGCACTCGGCTCGACGGACGCCGGATCGGTCCACATCCGGATGGGGACGTGCTCCCCTGCAACCTCGAAGTGCGACATAACGGCTTAATCCCCCGAAAACCATGGAAAAATCAGAATCCGCAAAACCCTCGCTCAGGACCCCAAAGCAGACAGGGGACCGGCGCCGGGACCGGCGTGTGCGATAGACATTGTGTCCATCCGCGCCCAAAGCGCGGCAACGCATTTTCCTGACCGCCGGGCGGCCGGGGCGGTCGAAGGGAGCCAGAGGACGTGCAGCGCAAGGCGGTACGGCGGGTCCTGCCGGGCATCGCGATGCTCACCGCACTCATGGCCGGCATGGCCGGCCTGACCGGGTGCACCGGCGGAGGCGGCGGCGGGGCCGACACCGACTCCAAGTCGGGCGACAGCTCCCCCTCCCCCGCGCCCGCCGGTAAGTACCGCAGCCTGCC